>JAHKXX010000301.1 GCA_020627425.1 bacterium | reverse complement strand
GTTAATTGTCGTTTTCTATGTTTCAGCGAAGAAAGCTTGAATGCTCGACAATTATTAATTTTTAAGTCTTAAGTTTTCAGTATTCATTTAGAAAATCCTGACACGGTAAACTGAAGGCTTAAGACTGAAAACTTAAAAATGAATAATACAAAGTGAAAATCCTGCCACTTTCGTGTCAGGATTTTCGCTTTGGTTGCGGAGGCAGGACTTGAACCTACGACCTTCGGGTTATGAGCCCGACGAGCTACCAAACTGCTCCACTCCGCGATATTAGTTTTTGCCTTCTCTCAAAGTGCTCTATTATTATAACACCTGTCACATATGTTGTCAAGAGTTTTTTAATATATTATAAAAATTTTAATTACAGTTTTTTAAAAAAAACACTTGACATATTAATTAATAGCTGTTATAATAAATATCGTTCTCAGGGAAGAAAAACAACTTAATAAATGCGAGTGTGCTGGAACTGGCAGACAGGCACGTTTGAGGGGCGTGTGTTTTACGACGTACGGGTTCAAGTCCCGTCACTCGCACCAAAGCAGTGAGGCAAGGATTATGTTCTTGCCTCGTAGTTGCATAGTTTTTGATTATCCTCCGATAAAGGTATAAGATCAAGGCTTATTCCCTTATCAGAAGATAATCTCTGTGACGAGATCATCTTCAAAACACACAAGACTATTTTATCCTTCGCAAAGGTTCGATAATCGCCAGCCAACCCGATAAACGGTCTTTATAGGCTTTCGCTCCGCCTGCCTCACGGCAGTCCAGTCAAGTTTGGTTGTTTACCTACTTTGATGCAAGTATATGACAGGATCAAATCCTTATCCGGCACAGAAAGGTATCAATCAAGGATTCTACATCTGATTGGCTCGCTCGTCCCGGATATTTCGGGAGTTATGGCAAAACTGTTATTCAGTAACTTTTGTATCTTCGTCTTGTTGCTTTTATTCAGTTGTATTAAGAGTAAATAAGAGGAATTCTGTATTTGCTCTTATATCAAACCATAGGTTGTACTGCGGTCTGATATAAGAGTAAAGTTCATAAATAAAAAAGCCAAGTCCTAACACCCTAACGTTTCACACTCGAAAAGGTATTCAGACTTGACAAAATATATCCTAATAGGCTATAATAAGCCTAAAGAACGGCGTCTATAAGTCGTGACGGTAGCTCCTTACTACCCTCTCGGCGGATGCCCATCAGTTGTTGGTCGCAATTGGTGGGCTGTAGATGTCTTTTTTATTTACATTTTATATACTTATATTACTACTTTTGAGATTTTCTGTCAATAGTTTTTCGTCACAATGTTGTACATAATATAGGACACTATATTGTATACTATGACAATTGCTCATTTCAGACAAATATAATATAATGATTGCAGGAGGTGCTGAAGTGTATAACGAACGTATAAAGAATAACACGATAAAATATTTGAACGAACACAGAGAGTCTTTGAGGCTGAATCTGCCGAAAGGAACCAAGGTCATCTGGAAAGCCTATGCCGAACGAAGGGGCATTAGTGTAACAGAGCTATTAACGCGGCTCATCACTGATGATATGGAGAAAAACGGTTTTATTTGGGAAGAGAACTCAGAGCAGGACAAAGATGGGGCTTGAAGCCCCAAAAAAGGAGAATGAACTATGGACTATCAAAGATTATTAGAATATCAAAACAAGTGCAGATACAGAAATCAACTTATTTATCAGCTCAATACGGATTATCCAAAGTTGAGCAGCATATATCAGTATATGAATAGCAAATCCTATAAACGTGCGCTTGGCTTTTTCTATACTGCAAGAGCCGGTATATTTGGGGTACTTTTACTGATCAGTGCGATTGTAGCTGTAATTCTTTATCCGCAGATCACTAAGAATTCAGTGATCAGAATCACAGAAGAAAACTCTTCAATGGTTTTTGCTTTTTATCTTTTTGTGAATTTAGCAATATTATTTTGTGTTTTATTCTTTGTTCAGATCTCGTTAGGTATTACATTCAATAATAAACAAAGATATATATATAAAACCTTGCCCGTATTAGAAGAAAACTGCAAAAATAATTCGGCTGCTCTCGAAAAAATCGAGGCAGAGCTGTCGGAATACGATCTGCTTCCATATAATTACTTCTTTGCAGGAGAGTGTATAATTCAATACATTCTCAACAGACGTGCCGACAGTATAAAAGAAGCTATCAATCTGTTTGAGGCAGAAAGATTCAGGAACGCTCAATTCCAGTATCAGATGCAGCAGCTCCAGATGCTCAATCAGCAGATATCGCAAACAAATCGACGTGTCAGAAACAACGGAATAGCAAATGCCCTTGGCAGCTTTGCAATAGCTTCTGCTATAGGACTTAAGAGATTATAAAAATGGGGCTTCAAGCCCCATTTTTTATATAAGTTTTAAAAAATCGGACGGAAGTATTGGCTGAACAGAGCTGTTCTTATAATCCTTAATATTTCTTGTGATTATATAGTTTGCATTATAATCTTTTGCACACTCCATCTGAAGACAATCTTCAATATCTGAAAAATCATCGTTATTTATTGCTTTCATAATGTTATGCTTATCAATTCCAACAATATCAACAATTGTACTTAGTCCGGTAAAGATAGTTCTTCTTTCAGCAAGCGAGTATTCTTTTCTGATTATATAAAGGGCATCCATTACCGAATGTGCGGCTATACATCCGCTGATCGTTTCATTAGCACATAGTGTAATTATCCGATTAGCATCGTCAAAGAACACATCTCTTTTTGAAATGTAGTCAATAAGAACATTTGTATCTAATAATACCCTCATTGCCCATACTTCTCCTCTCTGTATGCTGCCAATTCTTTCTCATCATCAAGATCGGGAATATGACGGAGTATTCCATCTAATTCTTTCAAAGCTTGTTGCTTTTCTGTTAATCCGTCTGTTTCTCTGACAGGATATATGATACCAAAATAAGCAATGAAACGGTCAAGTTCATCATCAGAAAACTGATTAATAATATTAATGGCTATTTCTCGATTACTCATAATACACCCTTCTTTCAAATCATAATATACAAATTATTTATGGGGCTTGAAGCCCCATCTTTTTATTTACCAACAGAAGAAAAAATCAAACAGTCTCCGTATCAGGCTTATATTCAAGAAGATCGCCGGGTTGACAATCCAATAATCGACAAAGCTTGTCTAAACAATCAACTGATAATACAACATTCCCGAGTCTGAAATCCTGCAAAGTCTTTTGACCAAATATGTTTTCTTGCCGTATTCGGTATGACGAAAAACCCTTAGCTTTCAGAGCTTGTATTATATCAATTCTATACTTCAAAGCCATAGTAAACCATCCTTTTAATTTGCATATCTATTATACTATTCATTATACTACAAAATAGACACTATTTACAAGTGTACAATATCAATAAAATGTGCACTAAATATTTGTGTATATTACCTCTATACATACACTATTAGTTAGTGTATAATTATTACAGTAGGATAAATAATAAAACTATTCAGGAGGTCACTACTATGGATAACAGACAATACTTTAACCCGACACCCGGTACGATCTACGAAAATAAAGGAGGCGGCTCTTATATCTGCCTATCACGTTCAGGACACTTTACGGCAGAGCTTCAGCGTATGACCAAAAACAAATGGACATTCACGGCTCACGGCTGTCAGATGTACGAGGACGGAACAATAGAGTGGGACGGCTCAACAGGCGGCTACTTTGCAGAGGAATAAGGAGGTGAAACACTATGAAATACAGACTTGTCGAAGATACTATGCAGCACATAATAGTTGAGGAGTTTAAAACACTTAAAGAAGCAAAGAAATACTATCGAGACAATGATTACGAACCTTGGTCAGAAGTATGGATTGAAAATGCAGACGGTAAGGTAGTATATCCAAAGTCTTGGATGTAAAAAACAAGCTGAGCTATCAGGCTATACGGGCAGAAAGGAGCAGGACAATGAAAATAGAAACATTATCAGAACGAATAGCCAATGCAGAGAACAAGATCGGCAAGAAACAGCTTACCATCGCAAAGAAGCAAACTCTGATAGCCAAAAAGCAAAAGCTTATCGAAGCAAAAGGTCTTGCTAATTCAGACACTCCCGAAGCTCTGACTTTGAAGTGGGATATAGAACACTATACGGACGATATAAGTCGTTTAGAGCGTGAGATTGCCGAAACGGCACTTACCCTTGATAATTACAGAAAACAGCTTGAAGGAGCTGAAAGAGAAAGCATACTGATAAGGGAATTGCCGAAAGTGCTGAAGAGTCTGCAATCGGAGCTTGTTGACCGTTGGGACAAGTGGGACACGGAGCGCAGAGACAAGATAAACGCTGACTACTATGAGCTTGACTACAAGGAGTTTTCCCGAAGTTATAACCACGCCGACCAGATGTTCCGGCTCAAATCTGATGAGCAGATACATAACAATAACGTAAAATCAGCCGAAAGCCTGATAATTGACCTGCTCTATCGAGTACGCAGCATCACGGGAGAGATTACAGATTGGAGCGATATTCGTGCTTCTGCCGGAACAGGCGGCTTTACCGTTCTTAATGGCTATGTATCCGGGAAAGAGGGCAGAGCTTGTGTAGAGAGTATCACGGCAGGAGGATATAACATTCAAAGGTTACATATTAGAGTAATGGTACACAGCGTATAAAATGAGGCTTGAAGCCCCAAAACCGATAAAGCTGCGCTAACGGCTATACGGGCAGAAAGGATTATAATATGAGGTATTATGTTGAAGATTGGTCTGAGAGAACACCGATAAGAGAATTTGATACGGCGGAAGAAAGAGATGAATGGATGAACGAAAACTGCGAATGGTTTTCTGATGGATGTTATCTTGAAGGTATCGGAAAAGTATGCGCAACTTGCGATTATTGAGAAGGAGCGATTATACAATGGAGAACATAATATCTTTATTACTATGTATAACACTTCCGGCGGCATTCTGCCTGATACTTGCTCTTTCGGATGTAATAATGAATATCTTAATTGAGTTCATCCCCGGAGCAGCAGACAGACAATATAACGAAACAGAAAATTCAGAGAGGTGGCAGCTATGAAGGAATATTATCTTGCAACTTATCAGAAATCAGACGGTACTTACGGCACAGCTCTTGTTTGGTGCGAAAGCGAGGAAAGGGCAGAGGAGCATTTCAAAAAATATGAATCTTCATCTGTACGTATCGCGGCAGAGGACGAAATATACTACTATCGCAGCAAAGGTTGCCCTGTTGTAGAGCTTTGAGAAATGGGGCTTCAAGCCCCATAAATAAAAAAAGACGGCTCCGGGAGCGTTAAGGCTCTCGGAGCTTTTTTCTTATGGTATCCGGTATCAAGACATATAAATGGGGCTTCAAGCCCCATTTTCTTCTGCTATATTCCAAACCCTCAGCCCGTTCCTTCGCGCAAGCCCGACCGTATAGGCTGTGCCTCCGGTCTGCTTTGTCAGATAGCATATACACAGGCTGCTGTTCTCTGCAAGATGTCTGTTGCGGCGCAGCATACAATCATCCGTGTATTCTTCAGATATATAAACGACCTTGTCTGCGGCTGTTTTTATTCGTTCATATTCGGTAATATCAGCCTTCTGCCAATACCTTGTCTGCGTTTTGCAAGGCAGCACAAGTATCAGACGGATATGTTTATATTCCTCTCTAAGCTCAAGCACCGTCTGTGCTGCAAGGGTATCAAATCCCAATGCGCCGCCGCATCCGAAATATCTGTATCCACTGCGTATCGCAGCTACTGTTCTTTCTCTCAGACGATTCTTGACTGTAGTTGAGTCCTTTTGCGGCAGTACTCGGTGTCCCGAAAAACAACAAGTGCGATATATCATTCCTGATTTATCCATTTCATCACACCTCGTTTATGGGGCTTCAAGCCCCATAATTTATGTCCCGGGGATATTCCGTTTTATATCTTCTTCGTATTTTTTTGTGTATTTGTAAAAAGTTGTTCTTTTCATTCCAAGCTGCTCTATAGCATCTGTTACTGTTATTTCTTTAGTTTTCCATTTGGTGTATACTTCAGCCCAATTATCCGGCAATTTATATAAAGGTCTGCCGAATTTTACTCCTTGTGCTTTGGCTATAGCAATGCCCTCTGCTTGTCTGTTCTTTATCTCTGTTCGCTCTTGTTCGGCAAAAGCTGATAAAACCTCAAGGATAATATTGTTGACCATATCAATTATCCATTCTTCCCCGGAATGCTCCCCCATAGTTGTCGGAAGATCTATTATTTTTACCCGGATACCATTCCTGCGATAATACTCAAGCTCATTCTTAATATCGAGCTTGTTCCGGCTCAGACGATCAAGCGACTTTACGACAAGTGTATCTCCCGGGCGAAGAATGTTGTTTCTCAGCAGTAAGTAATTATCCCTGTTCAGATCCTTACCGCTTGCTTTATCGGTAAAAATATATTTTTCTTCTGCGCCGAGCTTGCGGAAAGCATCAAGCTGTCTGTCTAAATTCTGCTCTGTGCTGCTCACTCTTGCGTAGAAATATGTTCTCTCAGACATTCTGACCTACTCCTTTCATTCGTAAAACTATACCTTTACGGACACTGAAATTTACCCCCAAAAATGCGGCTTTGAACCCACTTTACGAACACTTTTTTGCCGATTTTTCAAGGAGGACTTTTATGAACACTTCTTGCTGTTAATTGCCAACGATTTACCAACAGAAAGAAAAAAGCCGCACCGCTAACCTCGCGTTTTTACATCTGCCGAATTACGCCGCGTGCTGCGCAGCATACCTACAAAAATCAATCGGCGATCACCTCAAAGCCACAACGCTTCAATGCTATCTTGTTTACCTACTCTGAGTAGAATATATATTTTATTTTTTTTTCTTTCTGTTGGTATTAATGGGTACTTAATACTGACTACCCAATTCAGGGGACTACCCCCGAGAAAAAACCAAAACAACCAAAGTATTTTTGATTTTCCACTTGACAACAGGCTGTCAATGGGATATACTCTTGATAGTTTGATATTCTATGTGTTCCGAACAAGTTGGCGGCTTGTTCGGGACTTTCTTTTTTGCCTTTATTTTTGTTTTCCACTGTCGGCTCTGATACCGAATAATGATTATCGGAGTAACTGCCGTCCTTTTTCAAGACTTTTAGTTTGCATATAAGTCCCATTTCCACAAGCTCATTTATCACAGCAATAACCTTGTTCCTTCCGAGCTTCAAAGCACGCGAAATATCGTTAAAGCTGTTCCACATATCATTTTTCGTTGTAACGGCACGACAAATAAAAAGGTACATTCTCAGTTGAACTCCCGTCAGCTTACCGAGAATGTACCTTTTAACTTTGAAAAATCCTTTTTGAGCTATCTTTTTTAGCCTATAGATATATGTGCCGAGCTGTCCGTTTTGCTTATGAGGACGGCTGACGTGCTCTATAATGTTTTTTTCTTGCAGGCGGCAAATTATATTGCTTACTGTTTCTACTTTCTTTATGCCGCATTTACGGGCAATAGTCGCTTGTTTGATCTGGACTGTACAATTGCCGTAAATCATACAGCTATAAAGATACACACCGACCTTCAGCTCGTTTGGTGTCAGTCCTGTGTCAAGTATGTCGTTCGACAGTTTAAAATACGCCTGCATTTTTTCATCTCCTCTCATATTATTTCAGAGGCTTTGACATTCCAAAGCCCCTGATTTATTATGGCTTATTTGTTTTTATGTTCGTGTTTTTTTCTGCTAAATGCAAAAACACTTGCTGAGCAAAGCAGCAGCACAAGCAGCATAGCCATAGCAGTTGGATTATCGCCTGTTTTTACCGGGGTATCAGGAGTCGGACTATCGGG
>JAHKXX010000300.1 GCA_020627425.1 bacterium | reverse complement strand
GCGCTTACAGTGTATTCGCTGTTTTCAACCTGAACCATTTTGCCGGAAGAAAAATCAAGCTTAACGAGTACAGCACCTGTAAGATTATTGTTTTCGTCTTTGATGAATTCCTTGACGGTCGTCTGATAAACTCTCGGGTCGCTGCCGTAAACCTCTGCTGCTTCTTCCTGACCGTAATCCGTCTTGCACACACGGGGGTACTCCGGCCAGTGATTGTTTTCGGCTCTTGTTTCGGGGAGCTTGGGCATCATTTCAAGCTGTAAAATACTTTTTGCTCCATGACGCACACAGGTACCCACACAGTCGTTGCCTGTATCACCTCCGCCGATCACGATGACATTTTTATCTTTGGCGCTGATATAGGTGTTCTCGGTCAGACCGTTGTCTAAAAGTGCCTTTGTAGTAGATTTCAGAAAATCAACCGCAAAATAAATGCCGTCTGCCTCTCTGCCGTTGACATGGATATCTCTGGGATTTGACGCACCGCAGGCAAGTATCACGCTGTCGTAGCGATTCAATATATCTTCTGCGGAAATATCCTTTCCTACATTTGTGTTTGTAACGAAAGTGATTCCTTCCGCTTTCATAATGTCTGTCTTGCGGCTGACAATATGCTTTTCAAGCTTCATGTTAGGGATACCGTACATCAGCAGTCCGCCGATGCGGTCGGAGCGCTCATAAACGGTCACACTGTGTCCTCTTTTGTTGAGCTGATCTGCGGCGGCAAGTCCTGAAGGCCCCGAACCGATAACAGCAATCTTTTTGCCTGTACGTACCTTTGGAGGCTGTGGTCTTGCATAGCCATCGGCGTATGCGTTTTCAATGATAGTATATTCGTTTGCACGGACTGTCACAGGTTCGCCGTTTGCTCCGCAGGTGCAGGCTTTTTCACAGAGAGCCGGACACACACGTGAGGTGAATTCAGGAAAATTGTTGGTCAGCTTAAGCCTTTCATAAGCCTGTTTCCATGCACCAACGCTCACAAGATAGTTCCACTCGGGCACAAGGTTATTCAGCGGACATCCTGAGATCATCCTGCCGATTATCATGCCCGACTGACAGAAGGGTACGCCACAGTTCATACAGCGTTCGCTCTGAGTTTTCTGCTCCTTCTCAGACAACGGCGTGTGAAATTCATCGTAGTTTGTTATGCGCTCGCTGACGGGAGCACACAACTGTTCTTTTCTATTATATTCTAAAAATCCAAAGGGATTGCTCATAAAAATCTCTCCTTATATAATTGCGGACGTAAAAGGAATTAGCTAAAGCGCCTCGTAAGGGGCGTGACGCGGACGCACCGAAAAAACTTTCTGCGTTCTAAGATAGAGAGTGGCAGCTTGCCGCTATCTTGACTGTATCAGGTCGTAGAAGGCGGAAATTTTCGCCTGCTCATCTTCCATGCCGTCGTGCCTGTGCTGTTTGATGGCTTCCGTAACGATCTTATAATCATGGGGAATTATCTTCTTGAATTTTGGCAGATACTTGTCAAAATGCGTCAGAATGAGTTCTCCCTTTTCAGAGCCTGTTGCGGAGACGTGTTCGGAAATAAGGTTTCTCAAAAGCTCGATATCCTCCTGTGCAGTGACTTCCGAGCATTCCACAAGCTCTTTGTTAAGACGCTTGTAGAGGTGATGGTGTTCGTCAAGTACATAAGCCACACCGCCGGACATTCCAGCGGCAAAGTTGTTGCCTGTTCTGCCTAAGATGACGACAGTACCGCCTGTCATATATTCACAGCCGTGTTCGCCTACACCTTCAACAACTGCAATAGCGCCGGAATTTCTGACACAAAAGCGTTCGCCTGCAACACCGTTGATGAAAGCCTTTCCGCTTGTTGCGCCGTAAAGCGCTACGTTGCCGACAATGATGTTTTCTTCTGCTTTGAACTGTGAGTTTTCGGGAGGATAGACTATAAGCTTGCCGCCCGAAAGTCCCTTGCCGAAATAGTCATTGCTGTCGCCTTTTAGTTCGAGAGTAAGTCCCTTGGGAATAAATGCACCGAAGCTCTGACCGCCCGAACCGTTGCATATAACCTTGTATGTATCATCAGCCAGAGTATCACCGTGTCTGACGGTGATCTCGGAACCTAAAGCTGTACCAAGAGAACGGTCGGTATTCTTTATGTCGATCTCTATTGTTTTCGGTTCGCCCGAGCGGAGCGCTTTATTGAATTTCTTTATAAGAACCTTTTCGTCCACGGTTTCCGACAGTCCGAAATCATAGAGTGACTTTTCGTTATAGTTGATGGTTTCGCCGGCGTAGTCGCTGTTAAGGATCAGTGAAAGGTCGATCTTATTTTCACGGGGGTCATTGCTGTCTTTCTTTTTCAGCAGGTCAGTCCTACCTACAAGCTTGTCAACCGTTCTTACGCCTAATTTCGACATATACTCTCTCAGCTCGTTGGCAACAAAGTACATGAAGTTTATCACATATTCTGGCTTGCCTGCAAAGTGCTTGCGAAGCTCCGGATTCTGAGTTGCAACGCCGAACGGACAGCTGTCCAGGTTGCACACACGCATCATGGCACAGCCAAGAGTTACAAGTGGAGCGGTAGCAAATCCGAATTCCTCAGCGCCCAGCATAGCGGCTACTGCAACGTCTCTGCCTGTCATCAGCTTGCCGTCTGTTTCGATGATGACTTTATCTCTCAGACCGTTGAGGATAAGCGTCTGATGAGCTTCTGCAAGACCAAGCTCCCAGGGCAGACCTGCGTTATAGATTGAGCTACCCGGAGCGGCACCTGTACCGCCGTCATGTCCGGAAATGAGGATAACTCCTGCGCCTGCCTTTGCAACGCCTGCCGCAACCGTTCCTACACCTGCTTCTGATACTAACTTTACGGAGATACGAGCCTTCTTGTTTGCATTTTTCAGGTCATAAATAAGCTGGGCAAGATCCTCGATTGAATAAATATCATGATGAGGCGGAGGTGAGATCAGAGAAACGCCGGGGGTGGAATGACGGGTCTTTGCGATCCACGGATATACTTTGTTTCCGGGCAGATGACCGCCCTCACCGGGCTTTGCACCTTGCGCCATTTTTATCTGTATCTCGTCTGCGGAGTTGAGGTATTCTGATGTAACGCCGAAACGTCCGCTTGCCACCTGCTTGATTGCTGAACATCTGTTTTCGGCAGTGCCTTTTGTCTGCAAGCGTTCGGGACTTTCACCACCCTCGCCGGAATTTGACTTGCCGCCTATCTTGTTCATTGCAAGTGCGAGGGTTTCATGCGCT
>JAHKXX010000299.1 GCA_020627425.1 bacterium | reverse complement strand
TTTTTTCTCTGTCGCATACATAAGCACACAGCTTGTCGGTCTCGTTCTTCAGTGTGTTCATATCCGTAGAGCAAAGCGATATTATTTTTGAGGCGTTTATCCTTGACAGGATACAGTCCTGCTTTTCAGCCCACGACACAAGCTGTGATTCCAGCGCTATATCGCCCCGTTTTGAAAGCTCCAGTACGGTTCCGATCTTAGCTGTCAGTGCTGCAAGCTTCTGCAGCTTTTTGGATTTTTTCCCGTCCTTTTGCAGCGTCGGCATAGTAAAAATAAGAACACAGTCCTCATAAATATCGCTGCACATATCAAGCAACGTTTTCAGCTCGCTCTCGCTGCGTTCGTCTATATCCATATCAGACACAACAACACACTTATATCTGCTGAGCACCGGCAGCTGCTCACACGCAGCATTTATCGTATCTACCGAAGCTCCCGACGAAAGACGCACAAGGTCAAAGTCATTCGGTTCTTTTCCGGCTACCTTTTTTACAAGGTAGTCGGTATAATTTTTTACCAGATATTTTTCTTCACCGTATATAAGATAAAGGTTTTTAAAGCCCTGTGAGACCTCTTTTTTAAATTCCTGTTCGCTCAGCTTAGCCAAGCCCTTTCCCTCCCCTGTATTATTTCGCCGTTTTTATAGACCCTGAGTGCAAGATTTCCCGAGCCGCCCGTAGCATAAACATTTTCGTTTATTTCAAATATATTATCATACGACTGCACTGCCGCTTTCTCGTCCGAGATAATAAAGCCCCCGGTGTTTATTTTGTCCGCGTTTTTTATCTTCCCGTTTATAACAGTACGATATATACTGTCATCATAGCCTGAAAGCTCTCCGACATCAAAGCCGTCACTGCACAGTAAAATATTTTCTCCGTATATACTGAGCATAACGGCAGAGCCGGTGCCTTGTCTGTACACCGTTATTTTTGTTCCGTAAAAATCAAGTCCTTCGCTGCTCTCGGCATATACTGCATTACTGTATTTTTCTGCAAGGGCTTTCGTGTCGCTGTATATATGTTCACTATCATAGATCAGGGTATTGTCTACAGTGTATTTTTTCAGAATAATATCGGCAAAGCCCGTATCCCTTTCACGGCTGTCCGCCAAAAGCAGCAGGCTGACGTTTTGTGTGTCCTGTTTCTGAAGATAACGGACTATACTGTCGTACCCGTCATAGCTGCCTCCGCAGTACAAAACGGCTGTATGACTTCCGTCCTTCAGCACGGCAGACATACCCACACCGCAGTCAATAACGGAAAGCTTTACGGAGTCGTGCTTTATTATCATACTGACTCCCGTTACAACTGCAAGAGCCACTACACAGAAAGCCGAATACAGCCGCAGCGCTCTGCCGCGCTTTTTAAAGCGCAAAACCGGTATGAGCAGCACTATACAGCCGACTGCCCAGACGGGAATATAATTCTGTGAAAGCGAGATCGTAGAAAACGGTAGTGACGCGACAAGGTGCGCCGACGACAGGATATAGTCGACAGCAAGGACACATATCGCCGCAAGAGGTGTCGCTAAAGCTGCGACCCCGGCAAAACAGAGCATAAGTATAGCAGACAGCATAAGCAGCGGCATCATAAAGCCTACAAGAAGATTTGACAGAAAAAAATAGATCTGTATGCCCCTAAAATAAAACAGCATTATGGGCAGTGTAAAAATATTGGCGCACAGCGATACCGAGATCGTCATAAGTACATATGATATGATTTTCTCCCGAAGCATCAGCAGACCCTTTGACAGCCTGCGTTTTCTTTGTGCCGCAGGCACCGCGTGCTCAGCAAGGTATGTATACATCTTATCCGCACAGAGTACGATACCGAGCGTTGCCGAAACAGACAGAAAAAAGCCTATATCGGCGGGAGAAAACGGCTCTATGCAGCAGATAATGAGTACCGAAAGCCCCAGAGAATTTATCGAATCGCTCTCTCTGAAAACAAGCAGCGACAGCATATAGACCAGCTGCATGATCCCTGCTCGGAGTGCCGATGGAGTAAAGCCCGTCATCGCAAGATACAGCGCTATAACTCCTATACACAGGAATGCGGATATTCGCCGCCGAAACATAGAAAAGCCAACTATAAAAATAACCAGTCCGCATAGCAGAGATACATGAAAGCCGGATACCGACACCAGATGCATTAGCCCCGAGCTTCTGAGATTTTCAGCCACACTCTCGTCTATATCCGTTTTGTCGGCTATTATAAGCGCCCTGACAAAGGCTGCCTCCTTTGCCGGCAGGAGTGTATCTATAGTGTTGCCGACGGACTGACGAAGCATCAGTATAGAAGACCCTATATCGTGCTCCCTACTCTTTTCGATACGCGGCAGATATGCACTTTCTATGGTACCGGTCAGAACAATACCGTCAGACAGCAGAGAGCTTCTGCTGTATGGATCCGGCGTATGATATTTTATTTTTGCCCTTATCCTGTCGCCGGGATCAATACTTAGCGGCACCGACGACGACGCAAGAACAGAAGGTTTTACGGCACTATTACAGTCCTCTATATCCTCTGTACTAAGGGTATAGTAATACCTGCCGTTCTGACTGTATGGCAGACCGCTGAGCACGGCTGTAGTGATATACTCCTCTCCGTCGAGCGCCAAAGCAGGCTCTATACGGCTGCTGTAGTTCATACTGAATACAAGCAGCGCCG
Organism: bacterium; assembly: GCA_020627425.1. Taxonomy (GTDB): domain Bacteria; phylum Bacillota; class Clostridia; order Oscillospirales; family Acutalibacteraceae; genus UBA1213. Next base: position 9,595 of record JAHKXX010000299.1, on the reverse strand, counting down.
CCATAGCGGAAACAAGAGCCGTACACAGGGCGGATATTTTTCGCTTGTGTGATCTTTTAAGGCACATTACCGCCGCGAAAAGCAGCAGCGTCAGTATTATAAAAAGTATCCCGCAAGGCTCTGTCCCGATAAACAGGGCGACCGCAAGTGCAGAAAAATATGCAAAGCCTACTACTGCAAACGGTCGCCCCATAACAATACTCCTTTAAAGAATCACGCCATCCTCGGGTTCATTTCCTCTCCTCCGAGAAGGTGGAAATGAAGGTGAAAAACTGTCTGTCCGGCGTCCTTGCCGCAGTTTGAAACAACGCGGTAGCCGGTTTTGTCTATTTCCAGCTTCTTTGCAAGCTCCGCTGCAACCTCGAAGATGTGTGCTACAACGGCACTGTTTTCACTGTTAATATCGTTCATGGAGTCTATATGCTGCTTTGGTATGATCAGCACATGTACCTTTGCCATAGGGCTTATGTCCTTGAAGGCATAAACCGTTTCGTCCTCGTAGACCTTTGTCGAGGGTATCTCTCCTGCAATAATTTTACAAAACAAGCAATCCATAATAAATATCTCCTTTTTTATTTTACGGCTTTTCTCCCAAAAGCTCTCTTGCATAGTCGAGTGTAGCCTGAGTAATCTCTACACCGCCTATTATCCTTGCAAGCTCCTGAACTCTGCCGTTATTGTCAAGCTTATTTACCTGTGTATAGGTTTTTTCATTTATGACGTTTTTTTCTATTTTCCAGTGCGTATCGGCAAGGCCGGCTATCTGTGCCTGATGGGTAACGCAGAGCACCTGTCTCGCCCTTGAGACCTCTTTAAGCTTCATACCCACCTTCTGTGCTGCTCTGCCGCTGATACCCGTATCGACCTCGTCAAATATAAGGGTATCCGTCTCATCCTTGTCAGCAAGGACATTCTTTATCGCAAGCATCATTCTTGAAAGCTCACCACCGGAGGCTATCTTTGCTACGGGCTTCGGAGCCTCTCCGGGGTTTGCCGAGATAAGCAGCTCTATATCATCACAACCGGTGGAGTTCAGAGGGCATCTGTCCTGTCTTACTGCAAGCTCTACCCTCGGCATATCGAGGAAGGTCATTTCCTCTTTTACTCTTTTCGAAAACTCCCTGCCCGTTTCGCGCCGCTTCTCGCTTAACCGGAGCGCAAGCTTTTTTGCCTTTGCCTCTGCGTTTTTACAATTAGCGGCGAGAGCCTCACGATTCTCCTCATAGTCCCTGAGATACTCAAGTTCCTTTTTCGCCTTGTCATAGTATCCGAGAACATCCTCCTCTGTAGGACCGTATTTTCTGCACAGCCCTTTTATAAGAGCTATTCTGTCCTCTATCTCCTCGGGATCAATATTTTCACTGTCAGAACCTGCAAGCGACACTATCTCGTCACGGCAGTCCTCTATCTCATAAAGCGCGCTTTGCAGGCGGTTTACTATCTCGCCGGTATCGGGAAGAACATCGCTTATATCGCCAAGGCTTTCTATAGCTATCTGAAGTGAAGAAAGAGCACCCTCGGTATCCTCTGCTCCGCTGAGTGCTATATCCGCCTGCCCGAGTGAAGCTTCGATATTTTCACGGTTTTCTATTATCTTTCTCTGCTCCAGCAGCTCGTCATATTCTCCGACAGTTATATCTGCCTTTTCTATCTCATCGGTCTGATAAGAGAGAAGATCTATCCTTCTTGCTCTCTCCGAATCGTCAAGCTCGGCTTTTTTCAGCTCTGCTTCAAGGCGCGAAAATTCTTTAAAAGCGCTTCTGTACTCGTCAAGCTCATTTTGAAGATTCCCAAGCTTATCTATATAGCCAAGATGAACATTCCCGGACATCAGCTCATAGGTTTCGTGCTGACCATGGATATTTATAAGCCTGCTGCCGAGCGTCCTCAGTGACGTTACCGTAGCCGGACGGTCGTTTATACGGCACCTGCCCTTTGAACTCTGGCTTATTTCACGTTGTATGATAACAGAGCCGTCCTCGTCAGGCTCAAAGCCAAGCTCCCGTACAAGTTCAAGCGTGTTTTCGTCAAGGTCGCAGAACTCCGCGCTGACAAAGGCGCTGTCGCAGCCGTTTCTTATAAGCTCGCGCGATGTTCTGCCGCCGAGCACCGCATTTATGGAATCAATTATTATTGATTTTCCTGCACCGGTCTCACCGGTAAGCACATTCAGTCCGCGTGTAAAGTCGATCGAGGTTTTTTCTATTACCGCTATATTTTCAATATACAGATTTCTCAGCATAGCCTATAGCCCCTTTTTATCGTTCATCAGCTTTTTTATGTCGTTTACAAGCGCTGCGGATGAGGAGTCCGTTCTTGTTGCGACAAAGATAGTATCATCTCCGGCTATTGTACCAAGCACTCCGACGCGGTTCTGAGAGTCGAGCGCCGCACATACAGCCTGAGCCATACCGACCCGCGTTTTGATAACAACAAGAGAATGTGTATAGTCCACGCTTGTAACGGCAGTACTGAACAGATAGATATGGGAATTCTCGTCCGCCGGCGCAGAGCTTTCCGAGGAGTATTTATAGCTGCCGTCTGCACCGAGAACCTTTATCAGACGCATTTCCTTTATATCTCGCGACACCGTCGCCTGTGTAACGCTGTAGCCTTCACTTCGCAGCAGCATAAGGAGCTCTGCCTGTGTTTCTATATTATTATCGCGTATAAGCTGTAATATTTTTGTTTGTCGCCCTGTTTTCATAGTCAGCCACCTCTTTCGGTAAACTTATCATTGAGCACCCTGTAGAAGGTTTTATTTTTCAGCCTTATCAGCTCTGCTTCCTCTTCGGCACAGGTAACTACTACCGTGTCGTCCTTTTTTATCGTTTCGGTTTTTGCACCGTCAATAGTCAGAAAAACCTCGGTATCGTCGTCGCACGAGGCCTTTACAACTATGTCCGACTCGTGACTGAAAACGACAGGCCGTGCAAACAGGGCATGCGAGCATATCGGGGTCATAATTATACATTTCATAGTAGGCTCCACTACAGGACCTCCTGCCGCAAGAGAATATGCGCTGGAGCCTGTAGGGGTAGAGAATATAAGTCCGTCGGCGCGGTAATTACAGATATATCCCTTATCCTGTGCAAGCGAAACGTTGATATCTATAAGCCTTGACAGAGAACCACGGGAAATCACGGCGTCGTTAACGCTCAGATATTCTTTAACAGCGCCACGGCTTTTATGGATCACCTTTATCAGCATACGCTTTTCTATGGTATATTCTCCGCTTGCAAGTCTTGTAAGAAGCGACAGCTCGTTTGGCTCTATCTCTGCAACAAAGCCGAGTCTGCCGGTATTGATCCCGAGCAGCGGCTTGGAGTTTTCGCTTGTGTGACGCGCGGCATGTATGATCGTGCCGTCGCCGCCTATTGTTATCACCAGGTCGCACGAGGAATACAATACACTGTCATCAACAAAGCGGACGTCTATGTTCCTGTAGCTTTCCCTGTAACGCTTTGACATAATTACAGCTATATCCATAGCCCTCAGAAGTGATATTGCCTCTATCGACACGGTATATGCGCGTTTTTTCGTGAGGTTCGGCACAACTGCCGCTGTTTTAAAGCTCACCGGAGTCTGTCCCCCCTATTTATCAAGCTCTTTGTGCGATTCGTTAACAAGACCTTCTATATCGAAGCTGCCGGGTGCAGTCGGAGCCTGTGATTTTTTAATATACATAAGGTACTCTATATTTCCCTCGGGACCCTTTATAGGAGAGTAGTCTATACCGAGTATATCAAAGCCGTTATCAAGAACGAAGTCGTATATTTTTTTTATGACCTCTGTGTGTACTGCCTTGTCACGAACTACTCCGTTTTTTCCTACCTTGCCTCTGCCTGCCTCAAACTGGGGCTTTATAAGGCATACTGCACTGCAGTCGTCCGACAAAAGCGGATAAACAGCAGGCAGCACAAGCGTCAGAGATATAAAACAGACATCAACAGAGAAGAACTCTATCGTATCAGGCACCTGTTCCTTTGTAACATAGCGTATATTGGTTCGCTCCAGATTTACGACGCGCTCGTCGTTACGGAGCTTCCAGTCAAGCTGACCGTAGCCGACGTCAATACTGTAGACCTTCTTTGCGCCGTTTTGCAACATACAGTCGGTAAAGCCGCCGGTTGAAGCACCTATATCCATAGTTATTTTTTCCCTAAGGTCTATCGGGAACACCTTCATAGCCTTTTCAAGCTTCAGTCCGCCGCGGCTGACATACTTCGGCTTTTTTCCGCGCATTTCAAGCCTTACTCCCTCGGGATAGGTGCTTCCGGGCTTATCGGCCTTCTGGTTGTCAACATATATTATGCCCGACATGATCAAAGCCTTTGCCTTTTCGCGGCTTTCGGCAAAGCCTGCCTCGTAGACAAGCACATCGAGTCGTTTTTTTGAAGACATACTAAGCCTCCCGCATTTACAGATTTTTCTTTATTGTCTTATACATACCGTCATCGTCAAGCCCCAGCTGTTTCAGTGCGGACTTGACCGTTGCCTGTTTTACATAGTCGCCTATAGCCGAAAGGTAGTATTCTCCCTTATAACCGCCGCGGTACATTCTGTAGCCGAACGCCTCGCCTACACCGCCGTATTTTATACCCTCCTCGAAGAAGAAGCATTTTTTATATCCGGCAGCCTTTCTCACTGCATTTTTCGGGATAGGCTTTATTCTGTTGAGCTTTAATATACAGACCCTGACGCCCTCACGGTTCAGTCTTTCTCTCGCAAGACACGCAAAGGAAAACAGTCTGCCATAGGTTATTATAAGTGCATCGGCGTCGGTATCTCCGTAGAAAACATACGGGTCGGCAACCGGGCGGAAATCCTCGGGCATATATAGTTCTCCGCCCCTCGGATAACGCACCGCAACGACTCCGCCGATATTATAGAGTGCATTGAACATTACGCTGTTCAGCTCGCTGAAATAGGACGGGCTGTATACGGTCACATTTGGTATAGTATTGAGAAATGCCGTATCAAATATTCCCTGGTGCGTTTCTCCGTCCTCACCGACGATACCTGCGCGGTCTATTGCGAGGATTATATGCAGATTTTGCAGAGCGGCATCGTGAAGTATCTGATCATAGCTTCTTTGCAGGAAAGTAGAATACACACAGAACACGGGTATTGCGTTGCCTGCGGCAAGTCCGCAGGCAAAGGTAACGGCATGCTCCTCTGCGATACCAACATCATAGAATCTGTCCTTATATTTTTTTGAAAACTCGGACAGTCCCGTACCGATAGCCATTGCCGCGGTTATAGCGCATATTCTTTTATCCACATCGGCACTGCGGCACAAAAATTCCCCGACAACATCGGAGTAGCATTTTGAAGAGGTCTTAGCCTCACCCGTTTCAATATCGAATGCAGATATACCGTGGAAGCTCTTTGGATTTTTTTCGGCATATTCATAGCCCTTACCCTTTGTGGTAGCTATATGTATCAGAACGGGTCCGTGCCGTCTTTTTGCAGCCTTGATAGCCGTCTGAAGCTGCCCTATATCGTGACCGTCAAATATACCGTAGTATGTAAACCCAAGCTGTTCAAAAATGGTTTTTCTGTAGCCGAAAAAGGTCTCGGAGACCCAGTCCTTAAAGCTCCTTACCCCGGAGGCAAGACGTGAGCCTATGCCCGGTATACGCTGAAGTCTGCCCTGTACATGCATCTTGGTATCAAGGTATGAGGGCTTTATTCTGAGCATAGACAGATAGCGCGCCATAGATCCTACATTTTTTGATATAGACATTTTATTATCGTTAAGTATTACTATAAAATTCGTTTTGGATCTGCCTGCATTATTCAGACCCTCATAGGCAAGGCCGCCCGAAAGCGCACCGTCGCCGATAACAGCGATAGTGTAGTGATCATCATTGGTAATATCCGAGGCACATGCTATACCGAAGCCTGCGGATATAGACGTACTGCTGTGACCCGTATCGAAGGTATCATAGATACTTTCGCTTCTTTTCGGAAATCCGGACAGTCCGCCCTCTGTTCTGATGGTATCTATTTGTTTATACCGTCCCGTAAGAATTTTATGGGCATAGCTCTGATGACCGACGTCCCAGATTATCTTATCGGCAGGGGCGTCAAACATAGTATGCAATGCAACGGTCAGCTCTACAACGCCAAGGTTTGACGCCAAATGACCGCCGTTTTTTGATACTGTTTCCACGATTGTCTGACGCAACTCCTCCGAGAGGAGGTTAAGCTCTTCCATCGTAAAATTCTTTATATCTGACGGAGAATTTATATTTTCAAGTAGTTTTTTCTCTGACATTTTTCTTCTCCGATCAACCGTCAAGGCATTACCTGTTTTATTTTGATCTCCTGCGGCAGCACCGCATCTGTGTCTGCTGCAGTCTATGACAATACCTGTATGTTCTTTAATATTTACTGTATAATTATACCATACCAAAACCGACTATGCAAGCGGCGGCGCGTGCTCGCGCGGAGCAATTCGCGCACTGTAGTGTATGTTACCGCCTACCTTTTTGGCACGCGTACGAGCTTGGTTTATTATACCTCTTTTTACGCGCCGTGCCGCACAGAGCGGCGCTTGACGCTGCTTTGAAGTGAAGGCGAGTATATTTTTCTACTCTACTCATTTTCTCCAAAAAACAGTACAGCAAGTGTGACGTGTGTTTCCGTAAGCATTATTACTTCTTCAGTCTTAAGTTTTCAGTCTTAAGTAAACTGTCCCCGATAACCAAGGCTTGTGATTTGGTCATCGGGGATAGTATATTACAGTATGATTATTAGACCTGTTCGGTAACCGAAAAAATGTCGGATGGACGAGGTATTTTTTCGTCAGACGAAGACAATTTTTCGCAGGAATACTTTGTGTATTTCAAGAAAAATTGCCTAAGTATGGCGGAAAAAGAACCGTTCAGACGGCGTTTTGAAGGTTATCGAACAGGTCTGCTATTTTACGGGAGTATTACAGGCTTGTTGCCCCAGATTGTTTCCGCATAGTCCTTTATGGAACGGTCTGCGGCAAAGCAGCCTGCGTTTGCTATATTAACAAGCGACATTCTGTTCCAGCCCATTGTATCCTCATACAGGCGTGAAGCCTTCTGCTGAGTAAGTGCATAGTCCGCAAAGTCTGCAAGTACCATATACGGATCCTGTGTAGCAAGAGAAACATATATATCGTTAAATCTTGTACCAAACTCAGATATGATACCGTCCACGGATCTCTTTATGTCTCCGTTGTTATTGTACGGTACAGACGGATTGTAGCCCTGCTTTTTCAGCTGATTTACCTCCGGCGTGGTCATACCGAAAATAAGTGCATTTTCGCTGCCCACTGCTTCATGTATCTCGACATTTGCGCCGTCAAGCGTACCGAGTGTGATCGCACCGTTTATCATAAACTTCATATTGCTTGTACCCGATGCCTCTGTACCTGCTAGAGAGATCTGCTCGCTTATCTCGGCAGACGGTATAAGCTTCTCGGCTACCGATACACGGTAATCCTCAAGATAAACCACCTTCAGCTTTTTGTTTACTCTCGGGTCACTGTTTATCTTGTTGCCAAGCTCTACTATAAACTGTATAATCTGCTTTGCAAAGTAATAGCCCGGAGCAGCCTTTGCACCGAAGATATATGTCTTGGGCTTAAAATCTGCACTCGGATTATCGCGAAGCCAGATATATGTGCTGTATATATGAAGAGCATTCATCAGCTGACGCTTGTACTCGTGCAGTCTCTTTACCTGTACGTCAAATATCGAGTCTGTATCAACAACAATACCGTTATTTTCTTTTATAAACTTAGCCATACGAACCTTGTTTTCCTTTTTGATATCCGCAAGCTTCTGAAGCACTGTTGTATCGTTCTTGAATTTAAGCAGTCCCTGAAGCTCGGATGCGTCCTTTACAAATTTATCGCCGATAAGCTCGGTGATAAGGGAAGCGAGTCCGGGGTTGGACTGGTTCAGCCAACGGCGGTGAGCGATACCGTTTGTTACGTTTTTGAACTTTTCGGGAGTTACTACATAGAAATCGTGGAATACCGAGTCTTTGAGTATTTCACTATGCAGCCTTGAAACGCCGTTTACAGAGTGGCTTGCTATTACGGCAAGGTTTGCCATTCTGACTATACCGTCGTTGATGACTGCCATTCTGTTTATCTGCCACGAATCAACGCCCATCTTCTGCATAGACTCGCAGAAACGTCTGTTTATTTCTTCTACTATCTGATATATACGCGGCAGTCTGCGCGCAAACAGCTCTACCTGCCAGCACTCAAGAGCCTCGCTCATTACGGTGTGGTTGGTATATGCAACTGTTCTTGTGACTATATCCCATGCTTTGTCCCAGTCATAACCACACTCATCAAGAAGTATTCTCATAAGCTCGGGCACTGCAAGAACGGGGTGAGTATCGTTCAGGTGTATTGCAACTACCTCCGGCAGATTTTCTACGGTATTGTAGTTTCTCAGATGGCGCTGGATTATATCCTGAACTGTAGCAGAAACAAGGAAGTACTGCTGTGAAAGGCGCAGGCTCTTGCCCTCCGAGTGATTATCCTCCGGGTACAGAACTCTGGTTATACTCTCTGCCATAGCCTTTTGCTCCATAGCGCGCACATAGTCGCCGGAGTTGAACAGCTTCATATCAAAGTTATCAGACGTAGCCGCCCACAGGCGAAGTCTGCTGATACCCTTTCCTCCGTCGCCCGGAACGAGCATATCGAACGGAGTCGCTATTACCTTGGTAGCATTTTCGAGAACTATAGAGTGGTGACCGCCATCCCATGTTTCTTTTATATGACCGTCAAAGTAAACAGGTATGGATTTTTCATGATGCGGCTGCAGCCATACAGAGCCGCCGGGCAGCCAGAAATCAGGAAGCTCTGTCTGCCATCCGTCTATCAGCTTCTGCTTGAATATTCCGTATTCATAGCGCAGTGAGTATCCCATAGCGCTATAGTTCTGAGTAGCAAGTCCGTCTAAGAAGCACGCAGCCAGTCTGCCCAGACCGCCGTTACCGAGTCCTGCGTCAGGCTCCTGCTCATATATGCTGTCAAGCTTTATATCAAAGCTCTGCAGTGCCTTTGACATAGTCTCCTCAAGTCCGAGATTATAAAGGTTATTTTTCAGCGAACGACCCATAAGGAATTCCATACAAAGATAGTAAACCGTTTTTGTATGCTGTCTTTCCGAAGCGGCAACAAAAGTTTTATATCTTTCTCTCATAATATCTTTCAGCACCAGGGCAACAGCCTTATAGTAATGCTCATAAGTAGCATCTGCCGGCGACACGCCAAAATTGTGTGAAAGCTTTGCAAGTATAAGTTCTCTAAGCTCGCTTGCAGTAGGTTTTGCTTTGGACATTTTTATGACCTCCGATAAAATCTTTTTCAATTGTTTTCCGTTTTCCTTTATCCCCAAAAAACAATACAACAACATTATACACCATCTTTTCAAATTTTTCAAGGCGCAGTGCCTGCGCGGTCAATTCGCGCACTCTGATTGATGTTACCACCTAACTATCGGCACGCGTACGAGCGGGGTTTATTGTCCCTCTCCTTCCGCGCCACAGCACACAGGGTGCTGCTTGACGCTGCTTTGATGTGAGAATAAGT
>JAHKXX010000298.1 GCA_020627425.1 bacterium | reverse complement strand
GTAACCAAAAAGTGTAGGATACATATCATAAAACAAAACCTGCTTGTACATAAAACCAAGATTTATTAATATAATTACTCCTATGAAAAGAAGAAATATAGTTTTGAATATATTATAAGCCACTCTCATTATCTCATCACCTACGGTAAGCGATTACATAAAGGTAAGTTGACTGCTTTCGGGAAGCTCCGAAAAAGCGCCTATATCCTTTAACAATTCTATAACTGATTTTGAAACCTTTGCCCTTTGCTGAAAATCCTCTACGGATATAAAATCACCGTCGTTTCTTGCATCTGCCAGCGCATGGGCAGCGGCTTCGCCGACACCCGGAAGCGAAGAAAACGGAAGCCGTATCTTTTCGCCCTCCACAAGAAAGCGTTTTGCGTCGGACTTATATATATCAATAGGTAGTACCTCTATTCCCCTTGCGAGCATTTCGTTGATTATCTGAAGGGTGGCAAGAGAGGACTCATCCTTTGCACTTGCCTCTTTTTTCTGTATTTTGAGGGCTATCTCCTGCATTTTGTCCTTTACTGCCTGTCTGCCCTTACAAACAACGGCAGCATCAAAATCATCACTGCGAACGGTAAAGTATGCCGCATAGTACTCCTTTGGTCTATGTACCTTGTACCAGCCGAGACGGAGTGTAGATATCATATATGCAGCGGCATGCGCCTTCGGGAACATATACTTTATCTTCATACATGAATCGATATACCACTGGGGGACGTTATGATCCTTCATAGCCTTTATATGTTCTTCTGTCAGAAGCTTTGTAGCATTACCCTTTCTGACTATTTCCATTATTTTGAATGCCATATCAGGCTCGAGTCCCTTGTGCATAAGGTAGACCATTATATTATCACGGGTACCGATAACCTCTGATATAGTACATATTTTCTTTTCGATAAGCTCGCTTGCGTTGCCTATCCAGACGTCCGTACCGTGGGACAATCCGGAGATCTGAAGTAGGTCTGCAAATGTCTTTGGCTGTGTCTCTATAAGCATTCCGCGTACAAACTTTGTACCTACCTCCGGCAGTGAAAACGTACCTGTCTGTGAGTCTATATCCTCGGGAGTAACTCCGAGTGCATCGGTAGATGTAAACAGCGACATAACATCCGGGTCACTCATTGAGACATCCATAACGCTGATACCTGTATATTCCTCCAGATAGTGATAAATAGTAGGAACATCATGTCCAAGCTCATCAAGCTTACAAACCGTATCGTGTATAGAGTGGAAGTCAAAGTGAGTGGTTATTATTTCTGTTTTCATATCGTTTGCCGGACGCTGTATGGGGCAGAACTCATATATATCATTCATACGCGGCACAACTACCATTCCGGCAGGGTGCTGACCGGTTGTACGCCGTATACCGGTACAGCCGTCGGCAAGACGCATTTCCTCCGCCTTGTTTATGGTTATGCCGTTCGTTTCGGCATATTTGCGAACATAGCCTATAGCTGTTTTTTCGGCAACGGTGGCTATTGTTCCTGCCTTAAAGACGTTTTCCTTGCCGAACAGCCTCTCTGTATATCTGTGAGAGCTTGTCTGGTATTCGCCGGCAAAGTTCAGATCTATATCAGGGGTTTTGTCGCCCTTAAAGCCAAGGAACGTCTCAAACGGTATATCGTGACCATCACGCAGGTATTCCGTACCGCAGTTCGGACACTTTTTTGGCGGCAGGTCAAAGCCGGAGCCATAGCTGCCGTCGTCAAAAAACTCGCTGTTATGACATTCGGGGCAAACATAGTGCGGACACAGAGGGTTTACCTCCGATATACCCGACATTGTTGCAACGAACGATGATCCTACGGAACCACGCGAGCCGACAAGATAGCCGTGATCGTTAGAATCGGCAACAAGCTTCTGGGCTGTCATATACAAAACAGAGAAGCCGTTCTTGATAATAGAATTCAGTTCTTTATCTATTCTTGCCTTTACTATTTCCGGCAAGGGATCTCCGTAAAGATTTTTTGCGCGCTCCCAGGTGATCCTTGTCAGATCCTCTTCGGCTCCCGGGATAAACGGAGGGAAGTTTCCCTTTGGTACCGCTCTTATGGACTCTACCATATCCGCAATACGATTGGTATTTGTTACGACTACCTCGTATGCCTTCTCCTTGCCGAGATACTCAAATTCCTTCAGCATTTCCGCTGTCGTACGGAAATAAAGAGGCGCCTGCTCCGATGCGTCGGAGAAGCCCTGTGCAGTCATAAGCACCTTTCGGTACTCACTTTCGTGCGGATCCATAAAGTGTACATCACAGGTAGCGCAAACAGGGATATTCAGCTCTTCGCCGAGCTTTACTATAGTGCGGTTAAATTCCTGAAGCTCCTCTATGGTATTTACGGTGCCGTTTCTGAGCATATACATATTATTGCCTATCGGCTGTATCTCCAGATAATCATAAAAGCCTGCAATACTTTTCAGCTCATCCCAGCTTTTGCCGTCAACTATAGCCCGGAACAGCTCGCCTGCCTCGCACGCACTGCCTATAATAAGACCGTTTCTGTGCTTTACAAGCTCTGAGCGCGGTATACG
>JAHKXX010000297.1 GCA_020627425.1 bacterium | reverse complement strand
TCTCCTTCCGCGCCACAGCACACAGGGTGCTGCTTGACGCTGCTTTGATGTGAGAATAAGTGTATTTGTCTTTTCTGCTTGGTGTATCACACTAAACCGCGTTACTTGCACCTATTCCAAAACACCCAGAATTATTTTACACCAACGCGTGCTCGCGCTGAGCAATTCGCGCACTCAGGTTAGTGTTACCACCTACCTTCTTGGCACGCGTACGAGTTTGGTTTATTATACCCCTCTGTCCGCGTCACGGCGCTCAGGGCGCCGCACGTGCTACGCTATAGTGATAACGAGTATATAGGTCTATTCTGTGTTGTATACCGACCTTTTAAAAAAATACTTAATACTGAAGAAATAATAATGATTGTGAAGAACTCCCTAAGACTTGCTATGCTGTTTTTTGGAGACACTAATCAGAATAGATAAATATACCAACATCTACTTAAAAGCAGCGCTAAGCGCCGCCCTGTGCGGCACGGCGCGGAAGGAGAGGGACAATAAACCCCGCTCGTACGCGTGCCAAGAAAGTAGGCGGTAACACCAATTCGAGTGCGCGAATTGCTCCGCGCGAGCACGCGCACTGTGCACTTGCAAAACGGGAACGAATGTAGTATTATGTTAGTAGTATGGTAAAGGCTGTGAAAAAGAAGAGTAGCTGTGGGAAGGACTAAAGAGAGGTGCCGTTTGGTGAGAGGCACTGTTTTGACTGCAGCGAAGTGCGCTTTTGAGCCTACAGGGGGAATCTGAGTATCCCTGTACGTTTTCCGCGTTAAGGAACAATGAGCGGCTTTGTGCCGGAATTTGGGTGGAACAGCGGTTTGGCGCCCCAATGTGACAGCTTCACGTTGGGGCGCTTTTTATTCGGAACGGTTGGTGATCATTTTGTTTGATAATTTAAAAGCCGAGCTTGACTCTGTTATGGAGCGAGACCCTGCCGCAAGAAACAGATTTGAGGTCTATTTTCTTTACTCAGGCTTCAAGGCGGTAAGGGCTTATCGCAGAGCTAACTGGTTTTATCGGCATAACTTTAAATTCATTGCCCGATGTATATCTCAGCACGCCCGTCACAGAACAGGCATTGAGATACACCCCGGAGCCACTATAGGCAAGGGACTGTTCATTGATCACGGTATGGGAGTGGTTATCGGTGAAACGGCTGAAATAGGCGACTACTGTACACTGTATCAGAATGTTACTCTCGGAGGCACCGGTAAGGATCAGGGCAAGCGCCATCCTACTCTCGGCAACAATGTTCTTGTCGGCTCGGGCGCAAAGGTGCTCGGACCGTTCAGAGTAGGAAATAACGCACGAATTGCCGCCGGTGCGGTAGTACTGAGCGAGGTACCGGATGACGCTACAGCCGTCGGTGTACCTGCAAAGGTGGTTCGTATAGGCGGCGAAAAGATAAGCGGCTGTAACGAGCTTGACCAGATACACTTCAAGGATCCGGTGGCACTGAAGCTGTTAAAGCTTGAGGAAGAAATAGAAGCACTTCAAAACCAAATCAAAGAGATAAAGGAGAAAACACAATGAAGATCTATAACACCATGACAAACAAAAAGGAAGAACTTGTACCGATAAACGAGGGCGAGGTAAAAATATATGCCTGTGGTCCCACCGTTTATAACTATATCCATATCGGAAACGCACGTCCTATCTGCGTTTTTGATACATTCAGAAAATATCTGGAATACAGGGGCTACAAGGTAACATTCGTACAGAACTTTACGGATATAGACGACAAGATAATAAAAAGAGCAAACGAGGAAAACAGCGATTATCTGACGGTTTCGCGTAAGTATATAGACGAATATAAAAAGGACGCGGAGGGTCTTAACGTAAGAGAGGCCACTGTACACCCGAAGGCAACGGAAAATATCGGGCAGATAATAGCTATGGTAAAAAAACTGGTCGATGACGGCTACGCTTATTCAACCGAATACGGAGATGTTTATTTCCGTACAAATAAATTCAAGGAATACGGTAAGCTTTCTCATCAGGTTTTAGAGGATCTGGAGGCAGGCGCGCGCATTATGATAGGCGAAACAAAAGAAGATCCTATGGACTTTGCACTGTGGAAGGGCGCAAAGCCCGGCGAGCCTTCGTGGGACTCTCCGTGGGGTCAGGGCAGACCCGGCTGGCATATAGAATGCTCTGCTATGGCAAAGCGTTATCTCGGAGAAACAATAGACATTCACTGCGGCGGTCAGGATCTTATCTTTCCACATCATGAGAACGAGATTGCTCAGAGCGAATGCTGTAACGGAGTGCCGTTTGCACATTACTGGATGCACAACGGCTATATAAATGTCGATAACAAAAAAATGTCAAAATCCCTCGGCAACTTCTTTACCGTTCGTGATGTGGCAGAAAAATTCGGATACGAGCCTATAAGATTTTTAATGCTGTCGTCACACTACCGTATGCCCATAAACTACTCCTTGGAAATAATAGAACAGTGCAAGGCAAGCCTTGACAGACTGTACAGCTGCCGCGAAAACCTTGAAATGCTCGGGGATTCAGCCGTGACCGACGATATGACAGAAAACGAAAAAGAAATACTAAACGGTCTAACAAAATACGAGCAGGACTTCATAAAGGTCATGGACGACGACCTGAACACAGCCGACGCGATAAGCACGGTCTTTGAACTGGTAAGAGCGATCAATTCGCAGATAACTGCCGAGCAAAAGCCCAGCAGAGAGCTGTGCAGTGAGGCAAAAAAACTACTGATGAAGCTATGCACAATACTCGGACTGCTGCAAAACGACCGCAAAAGCGGTATTGATGATGAGATACAGGCACTTATCGACGAGAGAAACGCAGCAAGAAAAGCCCGCGACTTTGCTACAGCTGACAGAATACGCGACGAGCTGAATTCCCGCGGCATAACGATCAAGGATACTCCCCAGGGAACAATAATCATCAAGGACTGACAGGAGCTGATACTATGAACAGTCATTCGACAGAGACGCTGGTAGAAAAGGCAATAAACGCAAGGAACAACGCCTACTGTCCGTATTCGGGCTTTGCCGTCGGAGCAGCGCTGCTTTGTGAGGACGGCGAGGTTTTTACGGGCGTAAATGTTGAAAACGCCTCCTTCCCCGTCGGGCTGTGCGCAGAGCGCAGCGCCGTATCGGCAGCCGTAGCTTCGGGAAAAAGACGCTTTACAGCGATCGCTATAGTCGGCGGCAAGGTCGGAGAGAATATTACGAAACCGTGCTCTCCGTGCGGTATGTGCCGCCAGTTTCTCTCTGAGCTGTGCAGTGATGACTTCAAAGTAATACTTGCAGTTTCACGCGATAATTACAAGACACTTACTCTGTCAGAGCTTCTGCCTTGCCTATTTGATCTTTAAAAAAATGCCGTCAGACCTTAGTCTGACGGCAAAGATCTATGGAACTGTTCATCAATAACTTTTAATTTCTGCTTGTCTGATTTGCCCTGTACTGCCTTACACTCCCTCCCAATACGACAGTATTACTGCGGTCGTGTGCCTTGTACAGAACAAATTATCCTAAGCATAAATTTTAAAACTTATTTCTTCACAGTTCCTATGAAAAGCTTACGCTTCCGTTTTTGTTGGATTTAAAATCTACGGAAGTCTCTTCTGTCTGCTTTTCGCTGTCTTTTGTTTTATTGCTGTTTTTCTTTTTAGATTTGCTCATCAACTGCACCTCCCTGTGATTAGTTTGTCTCAAAGAGTGCGAAAAATACAAAAACAAGGAGAAACCTTTATGACTCTGCCCGAAAGCTTTATAAAAGAACTGAATACCGTACTTGGTGACGATACCGAAAAATACATTTCTCTCTTCTCTCAGCCTCCGTACAGAGGAATAAGCGTAAACCGGCTGAAAACGACCCCGGACAGACTGAAAAGTCTTTTGCCCCTTGAGCTGACATCATGTCCCTTCTATAAGGACGGATTTTATATACCGACCGAAACTCAGGGCATCGGAAACAGCCCTCTTCATCATGCCGGTGCATTCTATGTACAGGAGCCGTCCGCTATGTCGGCTGTGACTCTGCTCAGCCCGGAGCGCGGCGACAGAGTGCTCGACCTTTGTGCCGCACCGGGCGGAAAAAGTGTACAGATAGCGTCGACCCTTGGCGGAGCAGGGCTGCTGTGGTCAAACGAAATAGTAAAAAGCCGCGCACAGATACTTCTGTCCAATTTTGAAAGAGCGGGCATCAGAAACGGTGTAATATCGTCTCTTCACCCCGATACACTTTGCACTAGACTTGAAGGCTTTTTTGACAAGGTGCTTGTAGACGCGCCCTGTTCGGGAGAAGGAATGTTTCGCAAGGACGAAAAGGCACTGACAGAATGGAGCCGCGAGCACGTAAGAGCCTGTGCAGCAAGACAGTTATCCGTGCTTGAAAGCGGAGCAAGGGCGCTGCGCAGGGGCGGTATACTTGTGTATTCGACCTGTACCTTTTCCTATGAAGAAAACGAGGGAGTTATAAATGAGTTTTTAAAAAGGAACTCTGATTTTGAAGGTGTAGACATCAGCGAACCCTTTGGAAGAAAAACAGAGCTGTCGTGCGGCATAAGGATAACACCTGTTGAAGGCGGCGAGGGGCACTTCGGTGCAAGGCTGAGAAAAAAAGGAGACTCAGACTGTAGGAACAGCTTTGAAAGCCGCCGCAAAAGCACCGGCGAACAGGCAAGGCTGTCGGAGAGGCTGCTTGAAGAAATATTCAAAAAGCGTCCCGAAGGAGAGCTGAAGATGATCGGAGACAAGGTTTACCTGTTGCCTGAGGAAATGCCGGATATAAGCGATATAAGCATTATCAGGGCAGGCTTGCTCATGGGTGAATTAAAAAAGAACCGCATAGAGCCGTGTCATTCACTGTTTACTTCATTCAGACCGGAGATGTTTAACAGCGTACTGGATCTGAGTCTTGACGACGAGAGGATCGCAGAGTATTTATCCGGCAGCGAGATAGACGCAGAGGGTAAAAGCGGCTACACCGCAGTAGCCTTTTGCGGCATTACCGCAGGCTTCGGCAAATGCAGCGGCGGCAGACTAAAAAACAAGTATCCCAAGGGACTTCGAGTAAGGTGCTGATACATTGTACTTTTATTTTCATTACGGTTTATAATTGTCAGGGACAGAAAGTGATTTTCATTCAGAACGGGAAATTATCATAAAAAGTCCTTGACAAAATGTGGTGTATGTGATATTATAACATAGTCGCGAAAACAAATGCGAT
>JAHKXX010000296.1 GCA_020627425.1 bacterium | reverse complement strand
TGACAAAAAATTATGCTCGAAATCTGACGCACAATCTCTGTGCGGTGTTGCCTTAAGACTGAAGAATTAATAATGATCGTGAGGTTTCACGACGGACTTGCTGTACTGTTTTTTGGAGACACTAAGTAGAGTAGAGAAAATATACCAACCTTTACTCAAAAGTAGCGTCAAGTGCCGTCCTGTGCGGCACGGCGCGAACAAAGATGTATAATAAACCCAGCCCATACGCGTGCCAAAAAAGGCGGCGTTAACACCAACTATAGTGCGCGAATTGCTCCGCGCGAGCACGCGCCGCCGGGTTGACAGGGAGGAGGGGGGAATATATAATATGTATTAAAGGAAGAGACAAAATATTAGTGACGGAGGTAAAAAATGCCAGGAGAATTGTTGCCGGTAATAATTATTTATTTTGGCATAACGAGCCTGTTTGCAATAGTGATCACGGTTTATGATAAAATAGCAGCAAAGCTGCACCGCCGCAGAATACCCGAGAAGGTGCTTCTGCTGACGGCAGCACTCAGCGGCTGTGTTGCGATGTACGCCACAATGCAGATAATAAGACATAAGACCCGACACAAAAAATTCATGGTAGGTATACCGCTGATATTTGTAACAGAGCTTATAGCAGCTTTCGGTATATACTATGCCTTTGGAAATATCCCGTTTTTGTCAGGTCAGAAAGGCTTTTAGGTTGTTCAGATGGCGCTCCTCGTTTTTTACGAAGCCCCTTGCATAATCTATTACCTCGGGCTCGGCATTTTTACAGATACCGATAGTCTTTGTCAGATCTACAATACCCATATTTGTACCGTTTATCATGATTTCCGCTAAGTGGCTTTTGCCGGTGTCGGTTATGGTGTGCAGTTCTATCGAGCCCCACATTACAGCCTTTTCTATGGGGTTCAGCTCTTTAGGAGCGGAGTCGTTTTTGTATAGCCTTTGTTCTGTGTCTGCTGCTGCTTTTGAATAATCGCATAGCTGTTCTTCAAGCTCGTTTCTGAGCTGCTTGCTGTCGGTTTTGGGAATGACTGCCTTTGCAGCCTGTATGCCTGTCTGTGACAGCTTGTAGATGCCTGATAAAAGCTCTCTTGTGTCCTGATTCATAATGATTACCTCCAGTTTTTGCTATTAAAGATCTTTACACTTATTATTGCCCAAAATATATTTATTATACATTATTCACGAAAGGATGACAGACTATGGAAAAGCTTGATATGACTGTTATTAACAGGACTATGGACGCACTAAGGAAAAATAATATGCAGCCCTTTTTCTGTGAGAAAAAAGAGGACGCAGCAGGACTTGTTGCTGCTTTGATGAAAAAGGGAGATACTGTTTCTCACGGAGGCTCGGTAACTCTGAAGGAAACAGGTATAACTAAGCTGCTCTCAGGCGGCGACTATAATTATCTTGACAGAAGCAAAGAGGGACTGACCCGCGAGGATGTGGAGAATATATATCGACAGACTTTTTCTGCCGATGTTTTTCTGACAAGCGCTAACGCCGTTACAGAGCGAGGAGAGCTGTATAACGTTGACGGAAACGGCAACAGAGTAGCAGCAATAGTTTACGGTCCCAAAAGCGTAATCGTTGTTGTCGGTGTGAATAAAATAGTTTCTGACCTTGACGAGGCTGTAAAGAGAGTAAAAACCATAGCGGCTCCGATGAATACCAAAAGACTTGAGTGCAATACCTACTGCGCCGGTGAGGGAGGCTGTGTTTCGCTTTGTGATGATTACAGCTTTATGTCTGACGGCTGTCACAGCGAAAACAGAATTTGCTGCTCGTATCTCGTTTCCGCACAGCAGCGTGTAAAGGACAGAATAAAAGTGGTCATAGTCGGTGAAAGCCTTGGCTACTGATAAGCGGTGATAGAGTGAGTAGTAAAAAAACAGCAGTGATACAGCGAAACAGACTGAGCGGGGGCATAACCTATGTCTGCTTTGCGTGTATTATAATGCTGGCTGTGAGTACGCTGTTTACGGAGATCCTTAGATATTTTCCCTCCGGTAATAATGCAGTGGATATAATGAAGGCAGGCGCTTCTTCGCTTATAGCGGTTGCTCTGCCGGCACTTGTGTGCTCCTATTTTCGCGGCGGAGTAAGAAAAAACCTCAGAAGATACCGAAGAAGATGTAAAAAAATCGACTCCTTTATGCTCTGCGCAGCAGGCTTCTTTGTATGTGTGCTGCTGAATTTCTTCTCGGGAATACTCTCGCGCGCACTTACCGGAGAATACGGTACAAAAATAAACGCAGACGGCTTTTGGGAGATAGCAGCCGCGGCGCTCTCGCTTTCGGTTTTGCCGGCTCTTTGCGAGGAATTTGCTTTTCGCGGTATTGTAATGGGAATACTATCACGCGGCGGAGAGGGCTTTGCAATAATCAGCTCTGCGCTGTTTTTTGCGCTGATTCATCAAAGCTTTGGCGCGGTCGTGTTTGCCTTTGGCGCAGGTCTGGTGCTCGGAGAGATACGGCGTATCAGCGGCAGACTTTTGCCGTGTATTTTAGTGCATTTTCTAAATAATATATTTGCCCTGGCTCTGAACCTTGCCGGGGGAGTTATGAAACAAAACGACTTTACCGCGTTTCTTACCGGCTTTCTCATATTCTGTGGTATATCGGCAACTATCCTCTCTGCTGTACCTATAATACGAGGAGCGCCGGTCTTTGAATTTGACAAGAGAAAATGTGTGCTGTCCAAAAAGCAGAAGCTCGTTATACTTTTTTCAAGCCCGGTTTTTTTGATTTTTGCCGCACTGTCGGTATTTGGTATTATTTTTTGACCCATGCGGGGAGAGCTTATGACAAGAGATGAAGATTTTATGCGGCGGGCACTATCGGAAGCCATGCTTGCCTATAACGAAAACGAGGTCCCGATAGGAGCGGTCGTCGTTCTTGGAGACGAGATAGTCGGCAAGGGGCACAACCGCAGGGAATACGGGAAGAATGCACTCTATCATGCAGAGATAGAGGCGATAAACGACGCGTGCAAACGACTCGGGGGCTGGAGGCTCCATCGGTGTGAGCTGTATGTTACACTGGAGCCTTGCCCGATGTGTGCCGGCGCTGCGATAAACGCGAGGATAAAAAGAGTCGTTTTCGGAGCGTATGATAAAAAGGCAGGCTCGTGCAGGTCTGTTATAGATCTGTTTTCTCTGCCCTATAATCATAAGCCCGGTAACATCGGCGGCGTACTCGAGGAGGAGTGTGCAGGACTGCTGTCAAGGTTTTTTAAGGAGCTGAGAACTGCGACGAAGGACAGAGGGGCTGATTGATTTGGTATTTATTATTATTTCTCTGATCGGAATAATCGTTTGCAGTATCTACATTCACAATGACAAAAACAGATTTGATAATATGAAAGACTTTATGAAGGACAACAAAAAGAACATAGAAAACAATGTAGGAATGTTCGGTGGATTGGTTCATGGTATTCTTTATATGTCCGTTATCGCTTTTATTGTGTCTGTTTTTTTACACTGTACATCATAGGGCAGCAGGGCGGCGTCCTTTTGCGTCAGTCCGGCTCTCTGTCGGTTTCTATCAGCTGTCGGACTGCGACATTCTGCTCTATCGTATAGTCCGTAATAATAGTATATTCACTGTCGCTTTCCTGAAGGCGGCAGCTTTTCTTTTTTATTACCCCTCCGCTTTTATCCGCGAGCATAAATATTTCGTACAGTTTTGATCTGTCGGTGAGTATTTCCTTTGCCTTATCTGTATTCAGCTTTATATCTTTGCTGCTCTTTGTGTAGATAAGCTCGGTGGTGCGTTTTACAGGCAGTATTTTTTCAAACAAGACCGCCTGTTCTGTACGGGACTTGACGATAGTGCCCTCGCTGCCCGTGAAAAGAGCAGTCGGAAGCTCTATGCCGAAAAAGGTAACGGACGATCTCTGACCCGTCATACTGTACTGTGTTGACGTCGTTTTTTTGGGAATACTTATTGTTACCGTTCTATAGGTGTCTGCGTATATTTTTGCTCTGCTGCTGTCAAAATGCGTTTTGCCGTTGCTGTATTCTCCGATACCGCTGACAAGAAGCTGACCCTTTCTTATACCGTCGTTTACCTTTACCGCCGCGGTGCCGTTTGCTATTTCCATTCGCGTTACTATCCCATCGGCTGAAGAGAGGATATTATATATTTCCTTGTTGTTTTCTCTGTTTACGTCCTGCTTTGCGCTTATTGAGGTGTTTATGTCCGTGCCGCAAAGATTTATGGCTATCCAGCCTATATCATCTCTTGTTGAAAAAAGCTTTTTCTCAGCCTGCTCTGTGTTAAAGCTGCTGATCCTCGCGCCCTCATAGATACCCTCTTTTCTCAGCAGAGCGCGTATTTCGTAGCTGTTTATGCCTGTGGGTGCTTCAATGCTTATGTTCCAAACAAAACCCGTCAGAAAAATATACAGAGCAATACTGAGAGCCAGCCCTGCCGCAATACCGCAGCGGCTTGTATATTTTTTTATCAGGTACGGCAGACCGTGGCTTTTCTGTATTGTCAGCTCGCAGCCTGTCTTTTTTGCATAGTTTCGGAGGGTGTCGGCGGCGCCTGTCTTTGCTGCTGCGCTGAATGAGTTTTTGCTGCCTTTCATATTCCACATATTGATACCGTTTCTCGAGGCAATATTAATAAATCTTTCGGGAAACCTTCCCCTTACCTCAAATTCAAAAAAACCAAACATCCATCTCAGTATAAATACAGAAAGCATAGGCAGCCCTCACAAAATATATCTTATCTCGCTGATAATGCCGCAGATAGTCAGCACACTTTCATTCATACATTTTATTCTCATACGGCGTCCGGATATGCTGACTATGTACTTTCCGGTGTTCAGCATAATTCCTTCATCGGAATATGCAAGTATCCCTTTGTTCCCCTCAAAGATTATTTCACTCATTCCCGTTATTTCCATTCTTACTCCGTCAAGAGCAGCAGGCTTTGTTCTTTCTTTTCTGCCCATAATATCACTCCCGGGTAAAGCATATGCATTAATATTTGTTAAAATTACAACATACAATAGCTTGGGTGATGATATGTCTGCGGTAGTAAAGCTGAGAGCACGCGATTTTGTTTCCGGGGGTCTGATACTTGCAGCTGTTATAATAATGCTTGTCTTTTCAAAAAACAGCGCAGAGGGAGCTAAAAGGGGACTTGTATCAGCCGCAGAATATCTTGTGCCGTCCCTGTTTCCGTTTATGGTTGTGTCCTCCTTTACTATGAAAAGCAGGAGTAGCCGCGTTTTCAGAAAAGCCCTGTATCCGGTTACAAAATATCTGCTGCGCCTACCGGACTGCTGCGGTACTGCTGTGTTTTTCAGTCTTGCGGGAGGCTTTCCCGTAGGAGCAAGGTGTGTTTCACTGCTTAAAAGGCAAAAGCAAATATCGGACAAAACGGCAGAGCGTATGATGTGCTACTGCGTCTGTCCGGGACCTGCGTTTCTGATAACGGCAGTCGGCGCGCTGATGCTAAGAAGCCCTGTATCGGGACTGATACTTTATATTTCACAGGTCATTTCAAGTCTTATCATCGGTGCAGTGACCGGTGCACTATGCAAGAAAAACGACACCGTTACCAAAGAAGAGAAGTCGCAGACAGAGTATCCCGGCTTTTGTGAAAACCTGATATCCTCTGCCTCCGACGCTGCATATTCAGTACTGGAGCTTGTCAGCCTTGTGGTCTTGTTTTCGGTCATAACGGAGCTTGCGGGGGTTTTTACCCATTCGGGTGCACTCTCAATGCTTCTCGAGGTGACTTCCGGCTGCAATTATGCTGCACAACACGGATCACTGTCACAGGTAGCTCTTGTCTCGGGCTTCGGGGGCATATGCGTTCATATGCAGATATTTCATATACTGAAGGATATAAAAATAAGCAGGATAAGGTTTTTTGTATTCAGAATTATTAACTGCGTATTATCTTCATTAATAACATATATTATTTGCCTGTTTTACAGCCCTGTACAGGCGACGGCGGCACTCCCGGGAGGTGCACAGTACTCTATGTCTGCGGTATCTTTTGCAGGCTCTGTGAGTATAGTTATTATGTGTATTGTTTTTGTTCTGTCAGTAAGCAGCAGAACAAGGCTGTACGGAAAACTTTCCATACGGAGGTAAGTATATGTGCGGTATATCGGCTTGGTATGATAAAAACACGGATTTTACCGAAAAAACGGAAGAAATAAGAAAAATATCAGACTCACTCCGCCGCAGGGGACCCGACGACGGGGGTGTACTTATAAAGCCGCCGGTTTGTCTTATACATCGTCGCCTTGCGGTAATAGACCCCGAAAACGGCAGACAGCCTATGAGCAGGATAATAGATAACAGAGCCATACACATTGTATATAACGGCGAAATATATAATACCGACGAGCTGAGGGAAGAGCTTAGCGCTCGCGGCTACAGCTTTTTAAATAAAAGCGATACAGAGGTCGTTCTGCTCTCGTATGCCGAGTGGGGAGAGGAGTGCGTGGAGCACCTTAACGGTATTTTTGCGTTTGCAGTATATGACGAAGAAAGCAGGAGGCTTTTCTTTGCACGCGACAGGATAGGTGTGAAGCCTCTGTTTTTCTGCCACAGAGGAGAGAGCCTGATACTGTGCTCACAGCTGGGGGGATTGCTCGCAAGCGGGCAGTTAAAGGCGGAAATAGACGAGAGGGGACTCTATGAGCTGTTTTTGCTCGGGCCCGGCAGAACCGGAGGACAGGGAGTGTATAAGGACGCAGAAGAACTGCTGCCGGGGGAGTGCGCCGTATTTGACGGGCAGAGACTTTTTCGCCGCAGATATTTCCGCCTTCGTGCAGAGCCGTATCAGCTGAGTACAGAGCAGAGTATCATAAAGGTTCGTGAGCTGCTGTTTGACGCGGTACAGCGACAGCTTGTATCGGACGTTCCGCTTTGCTGTTTTTTGTCCGGAGGACTGGACTCGAGTATCATATCATATATAGCCTCGGAGTATAAAAGAAAAAACAGCAACGGTAAAATTGACACCTACTCCGTGGATTACAGGGACAACGACAAATATTTTAAGAAAAGCCTGTTTCAGCCGACTCCCGACAGCGATTTTATAGATATTATATCGCAGCATATAGATTCAGTTCATCACAGTGTCACCATTGACAATTATGACCTGTTTTCTGCATTGACAAATGCAGTAGATGCCCGTGATCTGCCGGGTATGACAGATGTTGATTCCTCTCTGCTGCTCTTCTGCAGCAGGATAAAGGAGGACTTTACCGTTGCTTTGTCGGGTGAATGTGCCGACGAGCTTTTCGGAGGCTACCCGTGGTATCACAACCGGGATATTCTGTTTGAAGATAACTTCCCGTGGTCAAGATCGCTTGATATTAGAAGGAGTATTCTTAAAAAAGGCTTTTTGCCGAGGGGCGACGAATATGTAAGGGAAAAGTACCTTGAAACCTGTAACTCAGCCGACAAGCTTCCGACAGACAGCAAGACAGACATCAGGATGAGAGAAATGTTCTGTCTTAATTTTTACTGGTTTATGCAGACCCTGCTTGACCGCAAGGACAGAATGTCTATGTACAGCGGACTTGAGGTAAGGGTGCCGTTCTGCGACTACAGGATCGCAGAGCTTGCCTACAATATGCCGTGGCATATAAAGTCACTCGGCGGCAGGGAGAAGGGGATAGTAAGGGCAGCCTTCAAGGGACTGCTGCCCGACAGTATAATCGAACGCAAAAAAAGCCCGTATCCGAAAACACACTCGCCGGTGTATTTTGAGCTTTGTGCCGCAAGGTGCAGGGAGATACTGAGAGAGCGCACCTCTGTGATGTATGAGCTGCTTGACGTGAGCGGAGTAGAGTCGGTTATAGAGAACCCCGATATGATAAGCTCGCCCTGGTACGGACAACTTATGCGTGCTCCGCAGATACTTGCGTATATAATACAGCTTGATCACTGGTTCAAATTAAATAATGTAAAAATAGTGTGACAGCAAAAAAAACAAAGCCCCTTCCCGGGGCTTTGTGATTATCATATGTTATTATTATTTATTCAATGTTAACAACTTAAGAAAACACAAAAGTTTCGCCCGCCTTTACAAAGGCGGCGGAGTCCAGAGGGCGCGGGTGTCCGGTGGACACCTCTGCGCAGCAGAAGCGCCGACCGAGCCGGCAG
>JAHKXX010000295.1 GCA_020627425.1 bacterium | reverse complement strand
GAAGATGCCGAAAAAGTTCTGCTCAAGGCAAAGACTCTCGGCGAGGGTCTGGTTTCAGGTTCTCAGGACGGCACCGAGCCGGGCTTTGAAGAAGGCAGCATTTATGGAGATTCCGTAGCACTGAATGTTATCAAGGGCGAGACTGCCAAGCTGAAGGCTCAGCCTAAAGAGGGATATATTTTTGTTTGCTGGGCAAACGAGGACACTAATGAGATCATTTCACTGGAGGATACCATTGAAGTTACAATGGACGAGCCGCTGAACCTGATCGCAGCATTTGACGTAGCCGGAGAGAGACACCGCGTAAATGTCAATTTAGGGGAAGGCTCCGGTCAGCTTGCATATACCGAGGACGGTTCAGAACCCGAATTTGACGAATACCATACTACCTCGCTTGCACTCTCTGTTCTTGAAGGCAGAACCGTAAATCTCAAGGCAAAGGCAGACGAGGGCTACAGATTCGCGTTCTGGTATGACGAGGATAAGAAGGAAGTTATCGGTATTGAGGATACACTCAGTGTTGAAGTTACCGAAGAAATGAATATCAAGGCATATTTCGATCTCGATGTAGACAGAGTACAGCTTGAGATCACTACAGAGGGTAATGGACAGATCGCTGGCAACGAAGGGGAAGACGATCCTCAGTTTGACGATGATATGCCATTCCAGTCTCTTTACCTGAGCGTGATTCCCGGTAATACAGTTTATCTCAAGGCAAAAGCAGACGAGGGCTATAAGTTCGTTGGCTGGAAAGATGCCGACGGCAAGACAGTATCAACAGACGCTGCGTACAGTGTAGAAGTAAACGAAGCTATGAAGCTTGTTGCTGTATTTGAGCCGATCGAAAACAATAATGACAGCAGCGACAAAAAAGATGCTGACGATAAGAAAGACGATTCCGACAACACAAATAGCGGCAACGGCAGCGGTACAGCTTCTGACAGCAATAACACTAACAGCACAGCCGGCAGCAACACAGGCGCACCGACCACCGGTGACGCGACCTGTGCAGCAGCACTTGCAGCAGTAACACTTGCCAGCCTCGGCGCAGCAGTAATGCTCGGCAAAAAACGCAGAAAACACGAATAACAGCCATATCAGGAACTGAAAAGAGCCGTTCAATAGCATAACTATTGAGCGGCTTTTTATTTTAGGAGGAATTCTTTATGCCGAGAAATCAATTTCAAAGAATGATGTTTGCATTCATCACCGTAGTCATCACAGTACACGCCTTTGTGTTTTACAACATCTATGTCCTCAACGGCGATATGCTGCGCAGCTTCAACTACACAAGCAGCGTGCTGACCGCTGTCAATAAGCAGGGCGGCATTATGATGTTCGGGACAATGCTGCCGATCTGGGCGGTCGTGCTGGTGGAGTTTGCCTTTGCCTATACGCTCGAGGTGCTTGTCGGAAGTCCGCTTTCGTTCAAGATCGCGTCTAAAATGTTCGATATGAAAACGACAAATCCTGTTATCTTCGAAGGTGCGATCATTACCGTAACGGTTGCGATAATGTGTCCTGCGATGAGCTTTATTGCAGCAATTATTTACTACCCATTCTACGAGGGCTTTAATGTAATCGTATTGCTCTGCCATTGGTTCAAGCTCGTATGCTTCAACTTGCCGTTTGCCTTCTTCTCGCAGCATCTGTTTATTCAGCCGCTTGTCAGAAGGATATTCAAGCTTTTGTTCCGCAAGGACATCAAAAGCAGAGAAAAAGAGTGGAATTGACGCATAAATAATATTACGCAAGTCCGAGATTTTCGGCTTGCGTTTTTTTATAAATCAAGCTTGACAAAACATAAAAAAAATACCACAATATCAAGTTAGAGGCAACTAACCACTATATTTTAACACATATGGTTAGCTGCGGCTAACTCTGCTTTTGAGGAGCTTATGTCAGAAGAAGTAATTATAAAATACTGCTCGCCTACCTTGGCGGGGATCAAGACGGGCAGACTGTTCAGCTGTTCGTATAACAGCAAAAATGAAGTATGTGAGTTTTAAAGAGAACTCAACATTTCTTTGAGGAACAAGGGCGTGCGTTTTATGCCGCTGCGTTTCAAAAACAAAAAGGTTTTGATCTATGTGTACCGTTCGTCAAGGCTGTTGCCTGATGTTCAGGGCAAGGAAGCGGATGAATTGCTCTCGCAGCGAGGTTATTGCACGCAAAATTGCGGAAGATGCCTTGCGCGATTGATGAAACGGCTTGGTGAGAGCGATGAGTTTCCTCACGAAATCGGGCTGTTCCTCGGCTATCCTGTTGAAGATGTAAAGGGCTTCATCGAGAACAAGGCGTCCTATGCAAAATGCGTAGGCTGTTGGAAGGCCTACGGCGACGAAAAGAAAGCTATACGGCTATTCAAGCAGTACAGAAAATGTACCTGCGTATATAAAAAACAATGGTACGCCGGCAAACCGCTGACAAAATTAGCGGTAGCAAGTTAATTATATTTATTCACAGAAAGGAAGATATATATGAAAACAGCAGTTGTATTTTGGAGCGGAACAGGCAACACCGAAGCTATGGCTCAGTCAGTAGCAGAAGGCGTGAAATCCTCCGGAGCGGAGGTTGAACTTTTAACCTGCGACAAGTTTAACGAAACGATGATAGCCGATTACGATTCTATCGCCTTCGGCTGTCCGTCAATGGGCTCGGCGGAAAGAAAATCGCCCTGTTTGGCTCCTATGGCTGGGGCGACGGCGAATGGATGCGCAACTGGCAGAAAGAGTGTGAAGGTGTCGGCGCGGCATTTGTCGCCGAGCCCGTGATCTGCAATGATGCGCCCGATGACGAGGCGATTGCCGCGTGCAAAGCACTCGGCGTGGCGTTGATATAACCAACTTTGTGTTTTTCCATCCCCATATATCGCTCTAACGCTCGCTTATCTGCTGGCGTTTCTGCGATTAAAAGAAAGGTAGTCATTATGTTAAAAACGACACTTAAAATCGACGGTATGATGTGCTCGATGTGCGAGAACCATATTAACGACACGATCCGTCAAAGCTTCAACATCAAAAAGGTCAGCTCCTCGCACAGCAAGGGCACAACCGAAATCATCAGCGAAAGACCGCTTGATGAAACAGCCCTCAAAGAAGCTGTCGGCAAGACGGGCTACAAGGTTTTGGAGGTAAAAACAGAGCCTTATGAGAAGAAACGTTTTTCGCTGTTTGGGAGGAAATGATAATGTCAATCGTCAAATTCAATAACGTAACAAGGATATACACCAGCGGAGAGCAAGCAACGCCGCACCCACAACCGCCATTCCCAAGACATTGAAAGATAGCAAGACAAAGCCGACGGAGTTTCAAAATCAAAGCTCCGTCGGCAATTTTATATCTGTATTATGACTGAGGGTATGTAACGCTTTTAGGCTTCAAAAGACACTGTTTATGCGCCCTTCTGGGAGCAAAAATTGATAAATAGGTAAATTACGTTTCTTTGTAATTTCAGTGTTACATATATTTGGAGTTTATTGTAGTAAATCATCCCTGATTGTAATAAACCCTTCGTGTGTTGTTGTAAATAACAACGGTAAATCTTCATCATCAAAGAAAGCAATATCGTTTTGCCCGAAAGAAGTTTCTTCCGCATAGTTTCCGCTATCCAAAGAGAAATACTT
>JAHKXX010000294.1 GCA_020627425.1 bacterium | reverse complement strand
TAATAAGTAACTACGGCGAAACGGAGATATACGAAAAGCTGTTTCGAATATCCGCTGATGATGTTATCATAGGCATAAGCTTCCCGCGGTATTCCAATGCGGCTATAAAAGCCATGACCTTTGCACATCACCGCGGAGCAAAGGTCATAGCCATAACCGACAGTATGACCAGCCCTCTCGCTTCACTCTCGGACTATGTCCTTATTGCCAAAAGCGATATGGCTTCCGTTGTGGATTCGCTTGTTGCACCTCTCAGTATGATAAATGCGCTTATAGTCGCAACCGTTATCAACAGAGAAAACGATGCGAGAAATACCTTTACCGCTCTCGAAAATATATGGCAGGAATATGATGTTTATCAGAACGACAGAGAGGAGCCGTCCGATTGAACAAAAAAGTAATAATAATCGGTGCCGGAGCCGCCGGTACTATGGCAGGCATTTTTTCTGCCGGGCAAGGTGATCGTGTATATATCTACGAAAAAAATCCCAAAATCGGACGAAAACTCTATATCAGCGGCAAGGGAAGATGTAACCTTACCAATAATTGCGATATAAACACCTTTATTGCAAATACGGTTACCAACGGCAGGTTTTTATACAGTGCGCTCATAAGGTTTTCGCCGCAGGATACTATAAGCTTTTTTGAGTCGCACGGCTTACATCTGAAGACAGAACGCGGCAACAGGGTATTTCCCGTATCGGACAGATCCTCCGATGTAATAGATACCTTGTTTTTTACTGCCAAAAAATCCGGTTGTGTGTTTGTAAATAAAAATGTTGATGATATTATAACAGAAAACGGCAGTATAAAAGGTATTATAGCAGACGGTGAAGCTATAGAATGTGATAAGCTGATAGTGGCGTGCGGAGGTCTGTCATATCCGCTGACAGGCTCTACAGGTGACGGATACCGCTTTGCGAAAAAAGCCGGGCATACTATAGTGACGCCAAAGCCGTCACTGGTACCGCTGGAAACAATAGAAAAACCGGACTATTCTGCACGCGGACTGCTGCTGAAAAATGTCAGCGTTACGTTTACAGATACAAAAAAGAAAAAGAAGCTATATTCATCACTCGGTGAGATACAGCTTATGAGTTACGGAGTATCAGGCGCGCTTACACTTAGTGCCAGCTCTTATATGAGAGAAATGGAAAGCGGCAGATACAGGATACAAATAGACTTAAAGCCTGCTCTTGACAGAGAAAAGCTTGATAAAAGAATTCTGCGTGAAATATCCGAAAACCCGCGTCAGGACTGCCGACGGTTACTTCGCAGTATGCTCCCGGGAGAGCTTGTAACGGACTTTATAAAAGCTTCCGGCATAGACGGTGATAAGCCCTGCTGCGAAATGTCAAGAGCCGACCGAATAAAAATAGCCGAAGTTATGAAAAGCTATACCCTTACCGTAAAGGGCTTTCGCCCGATCGAAGAAGCTATAGTGACAAGCGGCGGAGTCAGCGTCCGTGAGATAGACCCGAAAACAATGCAGTCAAAGCTATGTAAGGGACTTTATTTTGCAGGTGAAGTTATGGACATTGACTGTCTTACAGGAGGCTTTAATATACAGGCGGCGTTTTCTACCGCAGTTCTTGCAGCAGAAGGTTAAGGCAACACCGCCCAAAGACCGCCTGACGGCTTGGCACCACATCTTTGTGAGGTATTGCCAAAAAAAGGGGAGAGCATATGGGATTTCATGATGACTGGATAATGCGCCAGATTGAGATGATGACCCGGTTTTTTTCGCAGATAATATTCCAGAATGACAAAATAGGATATGAATTTGAAACATCTGAAATGCTGACTGTTGCCGATCAGACTCATCTTGATCTGCAAAAGCTTGTGATAGAGGGCAGGATCTGTGAGGCAGAGAATCTGCTCTTTAATAACGCGGAAATGACTGATAAGTATCTGGAACTGGCTATTGATTTTTACAGGCAGTTAAACGAACTATCGGATGAACGTCTTATCAGCTGTAATTTTTCCCGTGAAGAGATCTATGAGGGTCTTGTGGATATACTGGAAAAGCTCGGCGTTCCGGTTGAACAATTCAAAAGATAAAAGGGGAGAGCACAACGATCGTGCTCTCCTGTTCTTTTAATATATAAAGCTGTCGAGTAAAAGCTGCATAACGCGTTTGCAGTTGTTACTGTCCTTGTATCTGAAAAACTCTTTGGTACGCTGTTCAAATCTAAGCGGCTGAGTGAGTCCTGACGGAAGGTTTTTCTTCAGATACTCGTTAAGCCTGTGGGGATCTACTATCATCTCTCCGAAGCCGTCGCGGGATATTTTAATATTTCTGTATTCCGAGTCTGCCGGCAAGCCCTGTGGCATATAGTATATTACGGGCTTATTCAGATAGGCAAACTTATATTGCAGCTCCGAATAATCGGTGATCAGTGCTCTTGCACGTTTTACAAGCTTTTGTTCGTTTTTCTCCTTGTTTGAGTATAGCTTTATGACATCGTTTGTATAAAACATCTTTCCGTATTTTTCAATGCTTTTTGGCAGAAGCACAGCCAGAGTGTAACCGCTTTTGCGAAGGGTCTCCTGAAGCTCGGTATTTGTCAGAAGGGCGTTGTAAGCCTTAAAAAACCTGCTGTCGGCAAAATGATAAAAGCCTGAGTTTTCATATATCTGAAAGATCCGTCTTTCACACGGAGACAGCAGTATTACCTTCTGCTTATCGTCCTTCAGCGCGTCAAGCATAGGATAACCGACAACGCGTATCATGCTTTCGTCATAGTCATATATGCCGGCACACAGGTTTTCTTTTTCGTACCTTGAGGCACATAAAACAAGCTGTGCATTGTCGCGAAGTCTGTTATCAAATTGTGCAGAATTTTTTACCGAGAATGAGTTCTTTATGGATACAATGCTGACATCCATAAGATCCCTCAAGAAAAGTCTGTCTGCCTCGCTGAAGCCGATGGCATTATATGTATCATATTCCGTGGATACGATGACATCGCCGGAGAGAGCCTGTACCTTACATTTTCTGGAGCCTGTCGTGAGTACATGCTCATATTCGGAATCCAGCAAAAATGCATGTTCCTCAGAGTCCGCCCTCGCACAAAAGTAAACATCCACTGCACCGGGTCTGCTAAAGCGTGAAAAATATCTGAATAACAGATTTCCGTTATAGTTTACTCCGCTATTGTCAAAAAACAATATCGACGGCACGCGGTTTTTATCGTTTCGGTTCTTGCGTACAGCATGCCTTATCTGACGATAATATATAGCGTCTGCGATAGACATATTCTGTGATATTTCGGATAAATACTTACTCTCGCACATAGAACAAAGACTGTCGGTGGCTTTCCTTATGACCATAGCACAGCCCTTTTCGTCATATGTCAGTATCCTGTCAAGAAAATGCCAATAGCTGCTTTTTATTCTGCTTGAAAGTCGTGAAAAATTGCCGTTAAAGCCAAGCCTCAGCCTGAGACTCAGCCCAAAGCAGCGCATAACAAGAAAAACCGTGTCTATGTTTTTTCCGTCACTGACCGGTACAAAAAACCTGAAGGAATACTTTTTCAGAAAGCTTATATCAAACAGCTTGCAAAGGGTGTATACCTCTGATTTTATAACGCTTTGTTTTTTTCTGTTTACAACGGCATATACTGTGAAATCGTTTTCATCAAGACACGCACAGCCCGACAGCCGTGCGTCTATATAAAGTCCGCTCTCGTCATAGTTTATCGCAACTATTTCCGCGCTTATATCTACGGATCGGGTAACTATTGCGTCGTTTACGCTTGCAATAAACTCTCCGCTGAGGATCGTATTGTAGGCATGGCTGTTTATGTTATAGTATGTAAGCTTTTTTTCCTCATCAGGCAAAGCGCTCTCAATATGAGGAAACAGCTTTTTGTCTTTATATTTAAGTCTTATCAGCCTGAACGGAGTTTCGGGATCGAGCATACAGGTGCGGCACAGCCGCTTGCTGAGGATCACCGCGTCATCAATGTATTTTAACGCCACTGCGACCGTATCTATAAACTCGGTAACATAATTACCGATTATTATATTCTTATATCTTTCGTCCGCGTTCAGTGACAGCTTTACGTTGATAAGGTACATCATGACCGACTGTACAAGCACAGAGCCGACATAGCTTGTCAGCATAGGTATAATAAAGGAGTTTACGGAGTTTGTATAAAAGGCGCGGCTGTACTGACCCTCGTATCTTGTAAAATCCTTTTCGGTAGGGCTTGATGTGGTATAGCTTAAATCATCCAGAAATATATATGAATAGGTCTTCAGAAGCATTTCAGTTATGAACTTTGCGTCATAGTGAAACCTTAGCTGTGTATCAAAGCTTTCGCCTTCAATTACCTTTCTGTTGAAAAAATAACATCCGAGCAAGAGTATGAAGCTGTCCGGCTTGTCGCGCAGCTTAACAAGACCTTTTTTAATATCATCAACATAGGGCTTAACCGGACTTCCCGGCATATCTATAAGAGGCTGAACGCATACTATGGGTATTCTGCCCTTTTGTACTACAGTGTAAAGCTTCGACAGAAGCTCCGGTGAATATTCACTGTAATTATCTATATATGAAACATACTGACCGCTGCAAAGAGGTGCAGCGTCATTATAGCTTTCGGCGACTGTTTTGCCGGCGCAGTCTATAAAATAAACATTCTCCGGAAACATACTGCTGTATTTAGAGCATAACTCTGTGCTGAAATCACTGCAAACGGTATCTATCAGCAGCAGCTGTACATTTTCGGAAAAGAATTTTTTATTGCCTATAACGGAGTTTATTGAATTTTCAAGGTGCGATTCGCTCTTTATAAGTAAATTTATACTGAAAAAATAGTTTCTTGCCATATTACTCTCCGAAACAGTTATATGTGAAAAAACGGACAAGCCTCCGTCGTCATTCGGAATTATTGCCCCCGATAAAAATATTATAGCACCCGCTTTTCAAACGGTCAACACAAAAAGAAGTATATATTTATCCGTACCGTTTAAATCACCATAAAACAGTTCACAGTCAACCGAAAATAAAACAATTCGACAAATTTTTTTTGCGCTATTGACTTATTAGAAAAGCTGATATATAATTTTCTCAACAACAGCAAGGGTGCTGTAGGTTAGAAAAAAGCCTACGGCACCCTTTTGCTTTAAAAAATACGAATAGGAGCGTCATCATGATAAATGTACCTGAGATCTTCGGTTCTCTTGTTTTTGACGATGTGAAAATGAAGCAGCGCCTGCCGAAGGATACCTACAAAGCGCTGAAAAAAACCATTAAAGAGGGTAAGTCGCTCGACATCAATGTTGCAAATGTAGTTGCACATTCCATGAAGGAGTGGGCTATAGAAAACGGTGCTACCCATTTTACTCACTGGTTCCAGCCTATGACGGGTGTTACTGCCGAAAAGCACGACAGCTTTATACAGCCTATCGGTGAGGGCAAGGTAATAATGTCCTTTTCGGGAAAAGAACTGATAAAGGGCGAGCCTGACGCTTCCAGCTTCCCGTCCGGAGGTATCCGCGCTACCTTTGAAGCGAGGGGCTATACCGCTTGGGATCCTACATCCTATGCATTTATAAAAGACGGCTCCCTGTGTATACCGACAGCCTTCTGTTCATATACTGGAGAGATCCTCGATAAAAAGACGCCGCTGCTGCGTTCTATGGAGGTCATAAACAAGCAGGCACTGCGTATTCTGAGACTTTTCGGCGACAACGAGTCAAAGAGAGTCAATACCACAGTAGGTGCAGAGCAGGAGTATTTTCTTATAGACAAAGAGGTTTTCTATAAGAGAAAGGATCTTATCTATTGTGGCAGAACGCTTTTTGGCGCAAGACCTCCAAAGGGTCAGGAGCTGGAGGATCACTATTTCGGCTCCCTGAAGCCGCGTGTGTCTGAGTTTATGAAAGAGCTTGACGAGGAGCTATGGAAACACGGTATACTGTCCAAGACAAAGCACAACGAGGTTGCTCCCGCCCAGCACGAGATGGCTCCTATTTTTGACACCTCGAATATAGCGACGGATCACAACCAGCTTACAATGGAGCTTATGAAGCGTATAGCCGAAAGACACGGACTAGTGTGTCTGCTGCACGAAAAGCCTTTTGCAGGAGTGAACGGTTCCGGTAAGCACAATAACTGGGCAATATCTACAGATACCGGTAAGAACCTTTTAGAGCCTACCAAGAAGCCCAGAGAAAACACTCAGTTCCTCGTATTCCTTGCAGCCGTTATCCGCGCGGTTGACGAGCATCAGGATCTTCTTAGGATCGCTGCGGCAAGCGCCGGCAACGATCACCGTCTTGGAGGAAACGAAGCACCACCGTTTATTATGTCGATGTATCTCGGCGACGAGCTTACCGATGTGCTCCATGCAATAATAAATGATGAGGATTATGAGGAAAAAACCTCGATCGTTATGGATACCAATGTAAAGGCTATACCCAACTTCACAAAAGATACAACCGACAGAAACCGTACATCTCCCTTTGCCTTTACGGGAAACAAGTTTGAATTCAGAATGCTCGGTTCTTCGGAGAACATAGGCTGTACAAATACTATACTGAATACTATAGTTGCAGATTCACTCAAGGATTTTGCCGACGAGCTTGAGAAGGCAGACGATATAAAGACGGCGGCTGAGGAACTTGTGAAGAGAACTGTATCCGAGCATAAGAGAATAATTTTTAACGGAGATAACTACTCTGAGGAATGGGTCGAAGAGGCAAAGAGAAGAGGTCTTATGAACCTTCGCACACTGCCCGACTGTATGCCTCTGTACTATTCGGAAAAAAATGTTGCCCTGTTCTCCAGACACGGCGTATATTCCGAAAAGGAGCTTCGCTCCAGAAGCGAGATCCTGCTTGATAACTACTCAAAGATCCTGAATATAGAGGCTCTGACTGCACTTGATATGGCAAAGAAGGATATCATACCTGCTGTGGCTGCGTACATCAGAGAGCTTGCAACAACTGTAAACCTTGTAAAGTCTGTGGATGCCGAGCTTATTACAACACAGGAAACAGAGCTTATGTCAAAGCTTACTAACCTGCTGTCGTGCTTTATGAAAAAGATAGACAGACTCGACAGAACCGTTATGGGTGCAAAGGAAGTAGAGGGTATCACAGAGACTGCCGTATATTATAAGGATAACGTACTGAATGCCATGCAGGAGCTGCGCGCCGTTGCCGATGAGATGGAGTCGAATATGTCGTCAAAACTGTGGCCGTATCCGTCATACGGTACTATGCTGTTCAGTGTTTAAGGGGTAAAAAAAGGAAAAACAGAAAAGGGACAGACAGGCTGCTGCCACGGTTTTTACGGCAGCAGTCTGTTGCGTTTGCTTAACAAAATATCTAAGTGTAAAAATATAATGGGTAAAAACACTTATACTGTTACTCTGTGACACTTGAGCAAGAAAACAAAAAAATGGAAAATTGAAAGTGGAAAATGGAAAATTAAGGGTCGCTGCGCTCCGTTTTTTAGTAAGCTTATGTGTGACGGATGTTCTTATCGGTTTTCGATCAAGATCAAACCAAACTTATACGCGTGCCGAAAAGGTAGGCGGTAACACCTACTACAGTGCGCGAATCGACAGCCCGGGTATCGGGCACAAAATATTTATATATGCTTGTTGTTTTAAAAAATAATATGTGATACAATGTAT
This sequence comes from bacterium, assembly GCA_020627425.1. Taxonomy (GTDB): domain Bacteria; phylum Bacillota; class Clostridia; order Oscillospirales; family Acutalibacteraceae; genus UBA1213. The sequence goes on along the minus strand of JAHKXX010000294.1, from coordinate 6,739 downwards.
TTATCAAAATTAAAAAAAGGGGATAGATTTTATGCTCAGCGATATAGAAATAGCCAGAGGTGCTGATATCAGACCTGTTACCGAAATAGCAGAAAAGCTTGATATTCCGCAGGACGAGCTTGAATTTTACGGAAAATATAAGGCGAAGATCTCGGAATCCTTCATAAGCTCCTGTGAAAACAAGCCCGACGGCAAGCTTATACTTGTTACGGCGATCAATCCTACTCCTGCCGGTGAAGGAAAGACAACGACCTCGGTAGGACTCGGCGACGCTCTTTCCAAAATAGGCAAAAAGACAGTGATCGCTCTTCGTGAGCCGTCGCTCGGACCGGTGTTCGGTATAAAGGGCGGTGCTGCCGGAGGCGGCTATGCTCAGGTCATCCCTATGGAGGATATAAATCTTCATTTTACGGGAGATATGCATGCTATCACCGCTGCGAATAATCTGCTTTGCGCTATGCTTGACAACCATATACATCAGGGAAACGCCCTCGGTATAGATACCCGAAGAATACTGATAAAGCGCTGTCTTGATATGAATGACAGAGAGCTGAGAAACATTGTTGCGGGACTCGGCGGCAGGATAAACGGTGTTCCGAGGGAGGACGGCTTTATAATAACCGTTGCCAGTGAGGTTATGGCTATTTTGTGTCTGTCAAAAGATCTCTCCGACCTGAAGCGCAGGCTCGGAAATATACTGGTTGCATATAATTTAAACGGAGAACCCGTTTATGCGCGCGATCTGAAGGCTGACGGCTCTATGGCTGTGCTTTTAAAGGACGCTGTTAAACCGAATCTTGTGCAGACGCTTGAGGGGACACCTGCGCTGATGCACGGCGGTCCGTTTGCAAATATAGCACACGGCTGCAACTCCGTAAGGGCAACAAAACTCGGACTCAAGCTTGCAGACTACTGTGTAACAGAAGCAGGCTTTGGCTCTGATCTGGGAGCCGAAAAGTTTTTTGATATAAAGTGCAGAAAAGCAGGACTTACTCCAAGGGCTGTAGTTCTTGTTGCAACTGTACGCGCACTGAAGTATAACGGCGGTGTTCCGAAAACAGAGCTTACAGAGGAGAATCTTGAGGCACTGTCAAAGGGAATAGTAAACCTTCAGGCTCATATAGAAAATATGCAGAAATACGGAGTACCGGTCGTGGTAGCCATAAACCGCTTTGGCAGCGATACAGACGAGGAGCTTCGCTATATAGAGAGCTTCTGTCGTGAAAACGGAGCAGACTTTGCACTCTCCGAGGTATTTTCAAAGGGCGGAGCAGGAGCTATTGAGCTTGCCGAAAAGGTAGTACAGGCGACAGAGAGAGAATCCGGCTTTAAGCCTCTGTATGACGACTCACTGACTATAAAAGAAAAAATCGAGTGTCTAGCAAAGAATATTTACGGCGCAGACGGCGTTACATATACAAAGCAAGCATTAAAGGCTCTGTCAGAGCTACAAAAGCTTGGTGCCGACAGTCTGCCGGTATGCGTTGCAAAGACCCAGTATTCCCTGTCTGATGATCCTGCACTGCTTGGCAGACCAAAGGGCTTTAATATAACCGTTCGTGACATCAGGCTTTCAAACGGCGCTGGCTTTGCTGTGGTTTATACCGGAGACATTATGACTATGCCGGGACTTCCTAAGGTTCCTGCGGCAGAAAAAATAGACGTTGACGCAGACGGAAATATTTCGGGACTGTTCTGATAAAGGAGTTATTGATTTTGCAGCAATTCACAACAAATTCAGTTTCTCTTACTGAGGATATAGCAAGACGTCTTGCAAAAACCATGAAGGGTAACGAGGTCATAGCCCTTTTCGGAGATCTCGGCGCAGGAAAGACAGCCTTTACCCGGGGCTTTGCGGACGAGCTTGACGCAGGGGATGAGGTATCAAGCCCTACCTTTGCTCTTGTTAATGAGTATAATGGGAGGTACGATATTTATCATTTTGATATGTACCGTATAGGCTCCTATGATGATCTGTATTCAACCGGTTTTTTTGATTATCTCGGAAACGGTATACTTATAATAGAGTGGAGCGAAAATATTGTCGAATACCTTCCGGAGGATCGTATTGAGGTACATATAGAGCGTTTGTCTGATAACGAGCGCAGAATAACGATAGAGGGGGCTGATAAACTATGAGGATACTAGCAATAGACACTACGTCCTCTCCCGTATCCGCTGCAATACTTACAGACGGTACCCTGACCGGCGAGTTTTATCTGAATACCAAGAGCACCCACAGCAGAACTCTTATGCCTATAACAGAAGCATTACTGAAAAGCGCAGAGATAGATATTGACGATATAGATGTTTTTGCAGTGAATGCCGGTCCCGGCTCCTTTACCGGTGTCCGGATAGGCGTTTCTACCATAAAGGGTCTGTCTATGCCGAATAATAGACCCTGTGCTGCCGTTTCTGCTCTGGAGTCAATGGCTTATTGCCTGCCGTTTTCAAGCGGTATAGTATGCGCAGTTATGGACGCGCGCTGCAGTCAGGTATATAATGCATTATTTACGCTTAATTGCGGTGAAGTCATAAGGGAATGTGACGACCGCGTGCTCAGCATAGAAGAGCTTTATAACGAGCTGAAAACGGTTAATGATAAAATATATATTGTCGGTGACGGCGCCTCCCTTTTTTATAACAGTACAGACAAGAGAGATAATTTGGTACTTGTGCAGGAAAACATCCGTTTTCAGCACGCATACGGAACTGCTAAATGTGCCGAAAAAATGTATAATGAAAACAAGCTTTGCACCTCAGCTCAGCTAAGACCGATCTACCTTCGTATACCTCAGGCGGAACGTGAGCTGAAAGCAAGACAGGAAAAAGAAAGGAACGAACAAAAATGAAAATAGCTATTGCTGCTGATCACGGAGCTTTCGAACTGAAGGAGAGTATAAAAAAGCACCTTGAGGAAAAGGGTATTGAATATACCGATTTCGGCTGCTGCTCCAAGGAGTCTGTAGATTATCCCCGATTTGCATATCGTGCTGCGGCGTCTGTAGCAAAAAATGAATGTGATTTCGGAATAATATGTTGTACAACGGGACTTGGTGTTTCAATGGCTGCCAACAAGGTACACGGTGTACGGGCTGCTGTATGTACAAATGAAATGCTCGCCGAAATGACGCGCAGGCATAATAATGCAAATGTCATTTGTATGGGTCAGAATGTGGTTACTACCGAGCTTGCAAACAAGCTTGTGGATATTTTCCTGTCAACCGAATTTGAGGGAGGCAGACATCAGCGCAGAGTAGACCTGCTGACTGATATAGAAAACGGAATAGAAATTTAACAAAAGATCGCCCCTGTCAGAATTCTGACAGGGGCATTTTTCAGTGGTTATGCACTTAGTCAGTTGCAGCCGCAACCGCAGTTGTTGTCGTTGCAGCCACAGCCGCAGCCACCGTTGTTTCCGCCGCAGCAGCAAAGAATGATTATAAGAAGAATCACCCAACTACAGTTATTTCCGCCAAAACCATTATTGCACATATTGTTTTCCTCCTTTTATTGATTACATTACATACTACGCTGCATCCGAAAAAGTGTTACCGCTATTGACAAAAGTGTATACCGGTGATAAAATGAAAACGGTTTTCATATTCATTTTAAACAGAGGGTGAAGCTTATGACAGGCAGCGGATATAAAACAAAACAGCGTGACGCAATACTTGGCTTTATGATAGAGAATAAGGACAGACACGTTACCGTAAGTCAGATAAGCGAATATCTGTCAAAACAGGGTAAGCACATCGGCGTTACCACAATTTACCGTCATCTTGACAAGCTTCTTGATAACGATCTTGTACGAAAATATTCCCTGGGTCCCGGAGAATGCTCGTGCTACCAGTATGCAGGCAGCGATATGGACTGTCATGAACATTTTCATCTTGTATGTGAAAGCTGCGGAAAGCTTTTTCATCTTGAATGTGAACATTTAAGCGAGCTTAAGGGGCATATCCTGAGGGAGCACGGCTTTAGTGTGGATCCGTTCAAAACAGTGTTTTACGGTCTTTGCAGCGACTGTCGTGACAATGAAGAAAAAAACAAGGGAGAAACAGAATGAAAAAATTATTTGCATTGATCCTCAGTATCGCACTGTGCATAGTGTCATTATGCGCCTGCGGTGACACCTACAACAATAACAGCGGAAAGCTCAGCGTAGTAGCTACGATCTTTCCGCCCTATGATTTTTCACGACAGATCGCCGGAGATAAAATAGACCTTACTATGCTTCTAAAGCCCGGTATGGAGAGCCATGACTATGATCCTACGCCTCAGGATATTATAAAAATACAAAATGCGGATCTGTTTATTTATGTCGGCGGAGAGTCTGACGAGTGGGTAGAGGAACTGCTCGGCTCGGCTGATAAAAAGCCAAAAAAGACAATAGCTCTCATCGACTGTGTAGACGCTGTTGAGGAAGAGACTGTAGAAGGAATGGAGCAGGAGAAGGAAGAGCCGGAGGACTCTGATGAGAAAGAATATGACGAGCACGTATGGACCTCTCCGGTAAATGCAATAGAGATCGTGAAGAGTATATCCGAAAGCCTTCAGTCGCTTGATAAGGATAACGCAGATACATATAAAAAGAATACGGCTGAGTACTGTAAAAGACTTTCCTCTCTCGACGCTGAATTTGAAGATATAGTTCAAAACGGAAAAAGAAACACTATAGTATTTGGCGACAGATTTCCATTCAGATATTTTACCGACAGATACGGTCTTGAATATTCTGCTGCCTTTCCCGGGTGTTCATCCCAGACAGAGCCGAGTGCCGCTACTGTTTCCTATCTTATTGACAAGGTAAATGAAGAAAAAATACCTGTGGTTTTTTGTATAGAGTTTTCAGGCGGAAAAATAGCCGATACCATATGCGAGAGCACCGGTGCAAAAAAACTTATGTTTCATTCCTGTCACAATGTTACAAAGCAGGATTTCGATAACGGCGTTACATATCTGCAGCTTATGAACAATAATAAAAAAGTCCTTAGGGAGGCGCTAGCCTGAATGAAGCTTATGTATTGTGAGGATGTCGCGTTTTCATATGAAAACACCGGCGTCATTAAAAATCTCAGCTTTGAAATAAACAGTGGCGATTATCTTTGTATAGTCGGTGAAAACGGCTCCGGAAAAAGCACCCTTATGAAGGGGCTTCTCGGACTGAAAAATCCCACCTCGGGCAAAATAATACGCACAAGCGCTCTGAAAAAGAATGACATCGGTTATCTGCCTCAGCAAACACCCCAACAAAAGGATTTTCCTGCCGGCGTTTTTGAGGTCGTACTTTCCGGCTGCCTTAACAGCCGTGGAATCTTGCCGTTTTATTCGCGTGCAAATAAGGAAGAGGCAAGACGCAATATCAAAAGACTCGGTATAGACGACCTTGTTAACCGCAGCTACAGAGATCTTTCCGGGGGGCAACAGCAGAGAGTTCTTCTGGCGCGCGCCCTTTGTGCAGGACACAGACTTTTGCTGCTTGATGAGCCTGTTACGGGACTCGATCCCCTTGTCACGGATGAAATGTACAGCCTTATTCTTGAGCTGAATAAAAAAGAGAAAATGTCTATAGTAATGGTGTCTCATGATGTAAATGCTGCCGTAAAATATGCCACGCATATACTGCACCTGAATTATGATAAAAGCTTTTTCGGAACCGTAGATCAGTACCCGGATAGTGATCTCGGAAGACATTTTCTTTCCGACAAAACAACAGGGGGTGACGAAAAATGAATCTTTTTGAAATGTTTTCGTATTCATTTATGCAGCGTGCTCTTATCGGAGGTCTTTTGGTGTCACTGTGTGCAGCGCTGCTCGGAGTAAGTCTTGTACTGAAAAAATACTCTATGATCGGCGACGGTCTTTCTCATGTCGGCTTTGGTGCGATTGCCGTAGCTTCTGCTCTTGAGACCCTGCCTTTTGCGGCGGCGGTACCGTTTCTTTCCGTTGCTCCGCTTGGCTTTGCACTTCTTATAGTTATAATAGCGGCGGTTCTTCTTCTGCGGCTGTCAGAAAACAGCAAGATAAAAGGCGATTCTGCTATCGCGCTTATATCGACGACCTCTCTCGCTGTGGGAATAATCGCCGCTTCACAGTCGGGCTTACAGACGGATGTAAACAGCTATCTTTTCGGCAGTATATTGTCAATGTCCGAGCAGGATATGTGGCTTTGTATTATTCTGTCCATCGTTGTACTGCTGCTGTTTATACTGTTTTACAACAAGATATTTGCCGTCACCTTTGATGAAAGCTTTGCAAAGGCTACGGGTACCCGGGCAGGTCTTTTTAATATGATAATATCCATGCTGACAGCTCTGACAATAGTTGTCGGTATGAAGATGATGGGTTCTCTGCTGATCTCAAGCCTTGTAATCTTTCCTGCGATAACCTCAATGCGCGTATTCAAACGCTTTAAAACAGTAATGCTTTGCTCGTCTGTCATATCCTTGCTATGCTTTTTTATAGGACTTGTTTTCTCTTATATTTATTCTACTCCCACCGGTGCTACAATAGTCATAGCAAATCTGGTTGCGCTTATTGTTTTTGCAATCATAGGCAGTATCACTGATAAAATAAATACAAGGCGTTATGCCGCATAAACCAAACCGTATCGTATTCTGAAGTACGATACGGTTTTTGTTTGGGCGCTTTAGCTTGATTAAACCCCCGGTTCTACCGGGGGTAGATAAAAAATGCTTTAGCACAAGCCAAAAACAACCTCCTTGTGTTACAATGG
>JAHKXX010000293.1 GCA_020627425.1 bacterium | reverse complement strand
GAGAGGGACAATAAACCCCGCTCGTACGCGTGCCGATAGGTAGGTGGTAACATCAATCAGAGTGCGCGAATCGACCGCGGAGGCACTCCGCCGCGAGTGAGGATCGTTGCTGCAACTGCTCTGTTATGGTAAAATAAAAATCAGGAGGTGTATAGAATGCCGTACTTTTTAGAAATAGACCTTCACGGTCATACCCGGGAAAGCGCAAAACAAAAGCTTGACTCGGTCATGAAGACTCTGCCAAAGGACGTCAGAGAAATAACTGTTATCCACGGTTACAGAGGCGGCACTTCTCTGTCAGAGCTTGTACGCAGATACAAAAATCCAAAGATAGAAAAGAAGATACTGGGTCTGAACCAAGGTATGACCGTTTTTATTATCCGGAGATAATATACTTATCAATAAGTGAATTAAGAATAATACACTCGCTCTTTATATCCTCTGCGGCGAAAACGGCAGATATGAGAGCGACTCCGTCTATCCCTGTGCCCGACAGCTTTTTTATGTTTTCTTTATTGATGCCGCCGATAGCTACTACCGGTACAGACGTATTTTCTGCTATTTCCTTTAGCACAGCGATACTCAGCAGATGTGCGTCCGTTTTGGTACTGCTTCCGAACACGGCGCCCGAGCCTAAATATGAGGCTCCGTTTTGTTCCGCTGTTATCGCTTCCTCTGTGTTATGAGCGGAAACACCGATGATCATACTGTTACCGCAGAGCCTTCTTGCCTCCTGTAAAGACATATCGTCCTGCCCTATATGTACTCCGTCAGCGCCGCTTTTCAGTGCAACACTGACGGAATCGTTTATTATCAGAGGTACGCCGTAACGGTGGCAAAGCACCTTTACACCTCTTGCTTCTGTTACAAAATCGTCCTCACTCATATTTTTTTCCCGAAGCTGTAAACAGGTCACACCGCCCGACAAAGCCTTTTCTATCTGTGATAACAGGCTTTCTCCTCTGAGCCACGTTCTGTCGGTTATTGCATAAAGCCTGAAATATTCCTTCTTTAAACGCATTTGTTTTATTGTCTCCTTTTTAAAAGTGAAAAAACGGCAGCTTGAAGCCCTTGGGTCTGTTCGGTATGGAGCAGTTTGTTACCAGGATTGTATCGGCGCCTATCAGCTGGATATTCTCCCAGCTAATAACAATATCCTCGTTTCTGCCGAAAAGACCGAAAAACCGGGGTCTGCCGTATATTACTATAGCAACAAGCCTCGCACACTGAGTATCTACCTCTACATCATCCACGTAGCCTATACGGTAACCGCTTTGACTGTTGATTACTTCCTTATGTCTCAGATCCACTATCCTGCAACAGCCCAAAATATCGCCTCCCGATAATCATATTATGACGGGAGGCTTTATTTTATTACTATATACAAGCGTTACTGATTCCTTTTTCTCTATACCCTGATTTTTGCCGGGTGATTTTTTGCTTCGAGCTTTGCAAACAGCTTTTGTACTGCGAGCGTAGCCGCTATAAACAGTGCAAGACACACTAATGAGAGCACAGCGAGCATTATTATCAGCTTTGTCTCCATAACAGCAAAATTAAAGAGATTCATTCCGAAAATATCCCTGCAACAGGTCACTCCTATTGTAAGTCCAGTGACCATAACTGCAAAAAGCGCAACACGCAGAGGGTTGAACGGGTAAGAAACCTTAAACAGCACCATAAGAGCTATTATAGCCGTAAGACATACCGAGAGGGTCGAATACTGCTCGTAGTCAAGTCCGAAAACACCCATAGCCGTTACACAGAGAATTATGCCTATTACAGTGACCACACCGCCCGGAATGGAGTTTCTGAGTATATTAAAGAGAAATCTCCCCTTTATTCTCTCTTTGTTTGGTTCCAGTGCAAGTATAAATGACGGTATGCCAATTGTAAACGCATTGACAAGCGTAAGCTGTATGGGCTGGAACGGAAACTTTGCATTGAGAAAAATAAAGAGTACCGCAAGAATGGTAGAAAAAATAGTCTTTACTATAAACAGAGTGGAGGAACGCTGGATATTGTTTATGGAGCGCCTGCCCTCTGCTACGACTCTGGGCATAGAAGCAAAGTTTGAATCAAGCAGTACAAGCTGTGATACGCTTCGTGCGGCATCGCTTCCTGCTGCCATAGCTATACTGCAGTCTGCCTCCTTGAGAGCAAGAACATCATTCACTCCGTCTCCGGTCATAGCAACAGTATGTCCGTGACTCTGTAGGGAAGTAACAAATTTCTTTTTCTGTGCCGGTGTGACCCTGCCGAATACTGTGTATTTTTCTATAGCCTCGTCTATATCCTCATCTGTTTTCAGAGTAGTAGCGTCTATATATTTATCATATTCCTTGACATCGGCTCTCCTTGCGACGTCGGCAACGGTGACGGGGTTGTCACCCGAAATAACCTTTACATTTACGCCCTGCTCATCAAAATATCTAAGAGTAGCCGGCGCCTCTGCTCTTATCTTATCATTAAGAAGAACTATACCGAGTACCCGTATATCCTTCGGCAGATCACTATTATTAAATTCGTTGTCGGAATGACATATGATTATTGTACGGTAATTTTTGGAATAATCTGATAAAAGCTCCTGAAGCCGAGGAGGAACCTGCTGAAGAATAAACTCGGCAGCGCCCATAATATAAGAGCCGCTGTTTACAAAATGCGCGCCCGACCACTTCTTTTCGGAAGAAAAAGGAACCGTCTTATCTGATACAAGGCTTGTCTTATCGGTAAATTTATCTTTTAGTGCCATAAATGTAGCATTTGTGTCGTCAAGCGCCGAGGTCAGGGCGCACACTGCATCATAGAGATTTTCCTTTTCTATGGAATCATCGTAAACAACATAGTCGTCAACAGCCATACAGCCCTCTGTGATGGTTCCCGTCTTGTCAAGACAGAGAACATCTACCCTTGCAAGAGTTTCTATACAGTATAGCTCCTGTACCATGACCTTGTGTGTAGCAAGCCTGATAACGCTTACGGCAAGCACCGTACTGGTGAGCAGCACAAGTCCCTCGGGAATCATACCCGTGACGGAGGCTACGGTATTAACTACCGCCTGCTGAAGTGCAGGAGAAACCGAACCGAACAGTGTTTTTACCATTTCCTGCTCTACATCGGCAGGCATAAAATACTGCCGTAAAAGCATTATTATTCCAAGCGGAAGTATTACAAAGGTAAGGAATTTTATTATCCTGTTGAGCGTTATCATTATCTCTGAATTAACCTTTTTTATGTACTTTGCCTCCGCAGAGATCTTGGCTGCATAGTTTTCGCTGCCGACGTGCTCGGTACGCGCATAGCATCTGCCGCTGACTATAAAGCTGCCTGACAGGAGCATATCTCCCACATTTTTATGTACGGCGTCCGACTCGCCTGTTAAAAGCGATTCGTTTACTTCACATTCTCCCTGTATTACAATACAGTCAACAGGTATCTGGTTACCCTGTGTAAATTCGATTATATCATCAAGAACTATCTCGTTTACTCCAAGCTTTGTCTTTTCTCCGTCACGCACCGCAGTTACCTTGGACGCCGAAACTATAGACAGCTTATCTATAGTTCTTTTGGCCCTTATCTCCTGTATAATGCCTATCACGGTATTAAAAAACATAACACCGAGGAAAAGCATATTCTTATATGAGCCGACAAGCAGGACTGCAATACCCAGAATAAGATTGAGTATATTAAACAGTGTTACTATATTATCAAAGCATATCCTTCTTATGGTCTTGGTTTTCGGTTGAGTATCTATGTTATAAAGACCGTCCTCCATACGCCCTTCGGCTTCGGCGGACGTAAGACCTTTTTCTACAGAAGCAGTTATTCTTTGAATCTTACTGTAATCCACTGCCTCCGTTTTATTTTTCTTCACGCTTTCACATCCTAAACAATAATACAATTATTATATATTTTCCTGTTCCTTCTGTCAATTAAAAGAGAGTTAAATTTATTGATTCATTAAATCATTTGAAATACGGTACACAAAATAAAACAGACAATAATACAAGTCATCACTTCAAAGCAGCTCTAAGTGCTGCCCTGTGCGGCACGGCGCGGACAAAGAGGGACAATAAACCTAACTTGAGACGGTGCTCTGTAGTTGTCGGTAACAAGAACTTGTTACGCTGCGGCGTGCCGTGCACGCCCTTGCCGCCGTGCGGCAAGAGAGAGTCGACCGCGGCGGCACGCCGCTTGACCGCGGCGGCACGCCGCTGTATAATAAGGTTATTAAGTTTGGGAGATGAGTTTATGGAACTGAGTGAAGCAAAAAAAAGAATAGAAGAATTAAGAGCAACTATAGAATACCATAATAATAAATACTATAATGAGGACTCTCCGGAGATAGAGGACTATGAGTACGATATGCTGTTAAGGGATCTCGAAAAGCTTGAGCTTAAGTTTCCTCAGTTAAGGACGGATGATTCACCTACTCAAAAAGTAGGCGGAGAGGCAGGAGCTAAGTTTTCCCCTGTAGAACATATTGTCCCGATGGAAAGCCTGCACGACTCGTTTTCGGAACAAGAGATAATAGAATTTGACAGACGAGTGCGCGAGACTATAAGCGACCCTGTATATATAGTAGAACCAAAGATAGACGGTCTGTCTGTATCTGCCGAATACAGAAACGGTGTGTTTGTGCGCGGTTCCACAAGGGGTGACGGACATGTAGGCGAGGATATTACCGACAATCTGAAAACAATAAAATCTCTGCCGCACAGACTGAAAACAGATATACCCTTTGTAGAGGTGCGCGGAGAAGTATATATGTCCGTAAAAAGCTTTGAGGAACTGGTGGCAAGACAGGAGGAAAACGGCGAAAAAGCCTTTAAAAATCCCAGAAATGCCGCAGCAGGCTCTTTAAGACAAAAAAACGCAAAAATAACAAAGGACAGAAAGCTTGATATATTTGTATTTAATGTGCAGCAGATAGACGGATATGAACTGTCCTCTCATAAACAGTCGCTGGACTATATGAAGGAGCTTGGGTTTACTACACTTCCTTTTTATAAAAAATGTACAACTGTAGAGGATGTGCTGCAAAGAATAAAAGAGATCGGAGATATGAGAGGAGAACTTGAGTATCAGAT
>JAHKXX010000035.1 GCA_020627425.1 bacterium | reverse complement strand
CTGTTTTACCTATACATCGGTCAGAGTTTGTCGGCGTAGCGTCAAAGCTTGTCAATCGCTTTGCAAGCGGTCGCGTAGCAAGTATCGCGATTAGTGTTACGACAAAAAAGACTATTACCTGTATGAGATCATTCGCTCCGAAGAAGTAGGCTATCAAAGCACAGGCACCGCCGAGTGCTGCCCAGATGGACACAAGATCGATCGGAGTAGCAGCCTCAAGTATAACGGCGATAACAATAACCGCTATCCAAACCCAAAAAGGAATCATTTATATCACCTCTTTTTATTGTTTCTTTTTTTAGCTTTGTTATTTTCAGCTTTTTTCATACTGTCATATTTTTCAAAGGATATACCGTATTTCTTTTCTGCTTCGGTCAGGTTTTTCTGCTTTTTCTCTATGAATGTGTTTTTTCTGCGTCCGTTAATATCGTCGCCGTTCCTCGGTCGGATGAGGCATTTTTTATCATAGCCAATGAGATCCGTCCTGTGGGCTGTAAGAAGCGCCTCCCGTACAAGCTCGTAGTTTTTTGGATTTTTGTACTGAATAAGCGCCCTTTGCATAGCCTTTTCGTGTGGATTTTTTGCTACATATACGGGCTTCATCGTCCGCGGATCTACTCCGGTATAGTACATACAGGTCGATATGGTCGATGGAGTGGGATAAAAGTCCTGTACCTGCTCAGGACTGAGATGCATATCGCGCAAGTATTCGGCAAGCTCTATAGCCTCCTTCAGGGTAGAACCTGGGTGTGAGGACATAAGATACGGAACCAGATACTGAGGCTTTCCGAGGCTTTTGTTTATGTTGGCATACTTTTTGCAGAATGCCTGATAGACACTGTTTTCCGGTTTACCGAGGTTTTTAAGGACGACGTCGGATATATGCTCCGGCGCAACCTTTAGCTGACCGCTGATATGATATTTACACATTTCCTTAAAGAATGTATCGTCAGGATCAGCCATAATATAATCAAAGCGAATACCGGAACGTATAAAAACCTTCTTTACTCCCGGCAGCTCCCTCAGTTTGCGAAGAAGAGAAAGATAATCGGTATGATCCACGATGAGGTTTTTGCAGGGCTTCGGAAAAAGACACTGCTTGTTTGTACAGACTCCGTATTCAAGCTGCTTTTTACAGGAGGTATGACGAAAGTTTGCGGTAGGTCCTCCTACGTCGTGAATATATCCCTTAAAATCAGGATCCTTTATAATAGTCCTTGCCTCTTCGATTATAGAATCATGGCTGCGTGTCTGGATAATCCTCCCTTGGTGAAATGTAAGCGCGCAAAAGCTGCATCCGCCAAAGCAGCCTCTGTTACTGATAAGGCTGAACTTGACCTCCTTTATAGCGTCTACCCCTCCGTCTTTTTCATAACAAGGGTGATAAGTACGCATATAAGGGAGAGCATACACTGCGTCCATTTCTTCCTGTGTTAACGGCTTTGACATAGGATTTTGTACTACATATACGCCGCCGTCATAAGGCTCACACAGGGTCTTTCCAGAGAAAGGATCTGTATTACAGTACTGTGTATAAAAGCTTTCAGCGTATTTAAGCTTGTCACTCAGCAGCGTGTCATAGTCAGGAAGTACGATACAATCCTCCGGAGGCTTCTTTGTTTTATAGACAGTTCCACGGATAAAGGTGATTTCCTCTATCGGGATACCGCTGTCCAGTGCATCCGCTATCTGAACAACAGAATGCTCTCCCATTCCGTATGACAATATATCCGCCTGTGAATCAAGCAGGACAGAACGATGAAGTGAATCATCCCAGTAGTCATAATGTGCAAGACGTCTGAGACTTGCCTCTATGCCTCCGATTATTATCGGCTTTTTCTTGTATCTGCGTCGTATAAGGTTTCCGTATACAACAGTAGCGTGATCCGGTCGCTTGCCCATCACTCCGCCAGCTGTAAAGAAATCCTTGCTGCGGCGCTTTTTTGAAACCGAATAATGATTGACCATAGAGTCCATATTTCCGGCTGATACAAGAAACCCGAGTCTCGGCTCGCCGAAAACATCTATACTGTTCTCGTCCTTCCAATCGGGCTGAGCGATTATTCCGACACGATAGCCGTTTGCTTCGAGAATGCGGCTGATTATTGCAGTTCCGAAGGAGGGATGATCTACATATGCGTCCCCGGAGACATAAACAAAATCAACACTGTCCCAGCCTCTTTTTTTCATATCCTCAGCAGATACAGGTAAGAAGTCTTTCATCATTGTTTTAACTCTTCCCATTCGTCAGGCTTAAAACCAACAAGTATTTTTTCGTCTGTTACCACGATCGGTCTTTTGACAAGCATACCGTCGCTTGCAAGGAGTCTGAGCTGTTCTTCCTCGGTCATATTTTTCAGCTTATCCTTCAGCTGCAACTCTCTGTACAGCATACCGCTTGTATTAAAGAATTTTTTAAGTGGCAAGGATCCTTGACTGTACCATTTTTTCAGCTCATCGTAGGTCGGGTTCTCTTCTTTTATATTTCTGTCCTCGTACTCTATCCCGTTATCATCCAACCATTTTTTGGCACGCTTACAGGTGGTACATTTAGGGTATTCTATAAAAAACATTTTTAACTCCCCTTTTTATTCTAAAACTATGCTTTCAAAAAGCTTAGTACAAGCAACGCTTGCCTGTGATAATCACTGTGGTTATCACTGTGACTATTATATCATATTAATCTTTCAAAAAAAATACAAAATTTATGACTTTATATATAAAATCATCGAATAAGACCGTATTTTTGCTTTAATCTTTCAAGTCTCGTCAGTAAAGGCTCACAACCAATATATAAAAAAACTGCTGTAGATATTCCGTGAACCAGATCAAGAGGCAGACCTGCTGCATAGACAGACAAAAGCGAACTGACACTTATAGGCATACGCGCCATAAACATAGTAGAGGGATTCATAATTCCTCCGTAAATAACTACTGCCGCAAAAAATCCGAAAAGGGAGATCAAAAGGCGATTTGTACTGCCTTTAAAAATAAACCCGGACAGAAAGCCTATCAGCCCCATTGAAAACATCTGATATGGCGTCCATATTCCCTGCCCGAAAAAAATATTGGAACAGAGCATCGTTACAGCACCGACAACAAAGCCGTTTTCACTGCCGAGAGCAATGCCGGCAATTATTATGAGAGCTGTAACAGGCTTAAATTGCGGCAGCATATAAAAAACTCCTCTGCCCGCCACACACAGGGCGCATATACTTGCCAAAAAAACAAGCTCTCTTGCAGAGACACTGCGTCTTTCAAATATCACAAAAAAGGGTATCATGGTTTCAAAGCCTATAAGCAGCGATATGAACAGATATTTTGCAGCCCCCAGATAAATATTCCCCAGAATAACAGTCAGCGGTATGACTGCGAGATATAT
>JAHKXX010000292.1 GCA_020627425.1 bacterium | reverse complement strand
TTACAGGTATAGATATGCAGATAGTCCAGGCTATTGCAGACGAGCTTGGTATGGAGCTTAAAATTGAGGATATGCATTTTGACTCAATTATTGCTGCTGTTCAGTCCGGCAAGGCTGACCTGGGTGCAGCAGGTATGTCTGTTACCGAAGACAGAAAGAAAAACGTAGACTTCACAAAGGAATACACCGAAACAAGTCAGGTCATAATCGTTAAAAATATCGAAGCTGCGGCTGCAGCAGCGGTAAAACAGGACAACACCGTCAATCAGAGCTTTACAGACAAGCTGTATCAGAATTTTGTCGAGGACGATCGCTTTATGTATCTGCTCACGGGTCTTTTGAACACACTGCTTATAACCGTGCTTGCTATGATACTCGGTCTTGTTCTCGGTACGCTGATAGCAGTTGTCAGATCTGTACACGATATCAACGGCAAACTGAAAATACTCAATGCAATATGTAAGATCTATCTTACCATCATACGCGGAACACCTGCGATGATACAGCTACTTATTATTTACTATGTAATATTCGCCTCTGTAGACGTCAGCAAGATACTTGTTGCGGTTGCTGCCTTTGGACTGAACTCCGCGGCTTATGTAGCAGAGATAATCCGTTCGGGTATCACCTCTGTAGACAAGGGTCAGTTTGAAGCAGGCAGAAGCCTCGGACTGACTACCTCTATGACAATGAAAAAGATAATACTTCCTCAGGCTCTCAAGAATATTCTTCCTGCACTCGGCAACGAGCTTATCAGCCTGTTGAAGGAAACCGCTATAAGCGGCTATATCGGACTCAACGACCTGACAAAGGGCGGCGACATTATCAGAAGCCAGACATTTGACGCTTTCCTGCCTCTCATAGCTGTTGCTCTGATATATCTTGCAATTGTAATGCTGTTGACATTCGGCGTAGGAAGACTTGAAAGGAGGCTGAAGAAGGATGAAAGGAACTAAGGAGCTTGGTGAAGTACTCATTGATGTAAAGGGTCTGAAAAAATCCTTCGGCGATCATGAGGTATTAAAGAATATTTCCACTACAATAAGAAAAGGCGAAGTAGTAGCTATAATAGGACCGTCAGGCTGCGGAAAATCCACCTTTCTGCGTTCTTTGAACCTTTTGGAGGTACCGACCGGAGGAAACATCTTTTTTGAGGGTACGGATATAACCGACAAAAACGTAAACATAAACGAGCTTAGATCAAAAATAGGTATGGTTTTTCAGCAGTTCAATCTCTTCCCGAATATGACAATAAGAAAGAACATAACCCTTGCACCTACTCAGCTGAAAAAAATGACCGAGGATGAGGCAAACAAAAAGGCAGACGAGCTGCTGGAACGTATAGGTCTTTCAGAGAAGGCTGACGCTTATCCGAGACAGCTCTCGGGCGGACAGCAACAGAGAATAGCCATTATCAGAGCGCTTGCCATGAACCCGGACGTTATGCTGTTTGACGAGCCTACATCTGCTCTTGACCCGGAGATGGTCGGCGAGGTACTCAGCGTTATGAAGGAGCTGGCGCTTGAAGGTATGACAATGGTAATTGTTACCCACGAGATGGGATTTGCACGCGAAGTAGCCGACAGGGTAATGTTCTTCAGTGACGGCGTAATAACCGAGGAAAACACTCCCGAAAAGATCTTTGACGAGCCAAAAAATCAGAGACTTCAGGATTTCCTGTCAAAGGTGCTTTAAATCTG
>JAHKXX010000291.1 GCA_020627425.1 bacterium | reverse complement strand
TCTGCGGAGCGCGACCAGAGACTCTGTCTCTGGACTCTGCCGCCTTTGAAAAGGCGGGCGAAACTTTTGTGTTTTCTTAAGTTGACGCCATTGCCCTTGCGGGGTTTGGGGGCGCGGGTGTCCGGTGGACACCGCTGCTCAGCAGCAGCGCCGACCGAGCCGATAGGCGAGACTCAGAGCCCCAATAAAGGTCATTTACTATATGTCGTAAAAATCTGCACAGAGCAGGGCGTTATGAATTACCGGTAAAAATGAGTGAAACACAGTGGGCGGAAATTCCCTCGAGTCTTCCCGTAAAGCCCAGCTTCTCCTCGGTAGTCGCTTTAATACTTACCTGTGAGAGAGCTACATCCATAGCCTTTGCCACGGTTTCTCTCATCGACGGTATATAGTCCTTAATCTTTGGCTTTTGTGCTATTACGGTTGCATCTATATTGGATATTTCATAGCCCTCACTTCGGATCAGGTCACACACTTTTTTCAGCAGCTCTATGCTGTCGGCGCCCTCGTACTCCTTTGCGTTGTCGGGAAAATGCACTCCTATGTCTCCCAGCGCCGCTGCACCGAGAAGTGAATCCATAATGGCATGAACCAGAACATCGGCGTCACTGTGTCCAAGTAGTCCAAGCTCGTAGGGTATTTCAGTCCCGCCCAGTATCAGCCTTCTGTTTTCCGAAAATTTATGAACATCATAACCATGTCCCACTCTTATATTCATTTTTACCTCCATACTATAATATGCAAAGCATATACATCTCAGAACCTTTTTGTTATTGCGGTCACACCTTTTTTACGGTATGACCGCTTTTGTTGTTACTCTTAGTTTTTGTCACCGCACTCAAATGTAAAGTGACCGTCACTGTAGTCACATACGATCTTCTGACCTGCCTTTATGCTGCCCTCAAGCATTTTTTCGGAAACGGCGTCCTCAATTTTTGACTGAATGGCACGTCTCAGCGGTCTTGCGCCGTAAACCTCGTCAAAGCCTGCCTCTGCGACAGCCTTTATAGCCTCATCGGTAAACTCAGCCTCGATATCAAGATCAGAAAGCCGCTTTTTAAGCGTAGTCAGCAGGTTTTTTGCAATTGACTGGATATTCTCGCTTGTAAGCTTTTTGAATACTATTATATCGTCAACGCGGTTGAGAAATTCGGGCTTAAATGTCTGCTTCAGCTCTGACATCACGTTTTCCCTTATTCTCTCGTTATCTCCGTCTGTGCTGCCTTCACCGCCGAAAAAGCCGAGGCTCTTCTGCTTTTCGGTTATCATCCTTGCACCGACGTTAGAGGTCATTATAATTACCGTGTTTCGGAAATTGACGTGTCTGCCCTGTGAATCGGTAAGTCTGCCGTCGTCAAGTATCTGAAGCAGCATATTGAATACGTCCGGGTGAGCCTTCTCTATCTCATCAAATAGAAGTACGCTGTACGGACGGCGGCGTACCGCCTCTGTAAGCTGACCTCCCTCGTCATAGCCGACATATCCCGGAGGTGAACCGATAAGCTTTGAAACCGTGTGCTTTTCCATAAACTCGGACATATCAAATCTTATCATAGCATTTTCGTCACCGAACATAGCCGCTGCAAGAGCCTTGCAAAGCTCTGTTTTACCGACGCCTGTGGGTCCGAGGAAGATAAAGGAGCCTACGGGTCTGTTTGGATCCTTCAGTCCTACTCTGCCGCGTCTGATAGCCTTTGATACGGCGGTGACCGCCTCGTCCTGTCCTATTATTCTTTCGTGCAGTATGCTTTCAAGCTTCAACAGCCGCTGGCTCTCCTCCTCGGTAAGCTGTACTACCGGTATACCTGTCCAGCCGGATACTATCTCTGCTATATCCTCGGGGGTTACCTCTCCGTTTTTATGGGCGTTCTTTTCCTGCCATTCCTTCTTCTTCCCGGCAAGCTCGGCATTCAGTGCCTTTTCCTCGTCGCGCAGCTTTGCGGCACGCTCGAAGTCCTGTGTGTTTACAGCCTCTGCCTTATCTTTTTCTATACTCTTTATCCTGTTTTCAAGAATTTGCAGATCGTCCGGTGCGGTATAGGTTCTGAGTCTTACACGCGAGGACGCCTCGTCTATGAGGTCAATGGCCTTATCGGGGAGAAATCTGTCAGCTATATATCTTGAGGAAAGCTTTACCGCAGCGGATATAGCTTCGTCGGTTATCTTTACCTTATGGTGTGCTTCATACCTGTCACGAAGTCCTCTGAGTATCTGTACAGCCTCGTCCTCGGTAGGCTCGCCTACCGTTACCGGCTGAAAACGACGTTCAAGGGCGGCGTCCTTCTCAATGTATTTTCTGTACTCGTTTATTGTAGTAGCGCCTATCACCTGAAAATCACCGCGCGCAAGAGACGGCTTCAGTATATT
>JAHKXX010000290.1 GCA_020627425.1 bacterium | reverse complement strand
CATGCTCCTGTATCATACTGTTCATCTTCTGTATCGGTGTTTCAAGAGCATTCAGCTTTTGAATAAATATGCTGAGTGACTCACTGGAGCATGACGAAAGCTGTGTAGACAGGTTTACCATCTCTGTTGTAAGATTGCTTATACTTGAACCTATTGAAGAAAACTCCGACGCTGTTGTGATAAGCTGTGAGGTAGATACCTTAAATTCTACATTTGCCATTTTTTCTCATCCCTTCTGTTAATATGTTCTGTTAGCTGCAATTTCGGTATTTGTTTGCTCTGCATTTTCATATCTTATAGCAATATTGTTCAGCTCTGCTATGTACTGATTAATTGCCTGATAGAACTTATCCATCTGACCTGCATCATTCATAAATGCCGTATGGAATGCATCGTTTGCCGGACCGTCCCAGCCCGCATTGAGCGTTGCCTCGGTATCCTTTAATTGAGACACCTGTGATTGAAACTGCACATTCAGCTGACTCAGCTGTTCTGCCTGCGCACGGATCGTTGCGGAATTAATCGTCATTTCTGCCATTTGAGTTTCCTCCCATATTTTTATTTTGTCACCTTGCTCAGTAACTGTATATATTATATTACTAAATTATATATATTTCAGAAATTATTGATACTCAACACATTTTTTGGTATAAACAACATATTTTTCATAGAATTATTAGCCTCTCACCATTTTTTATGTTGTTTTCTGCCGCCGAATCATCATCAGAAAGGATCAGAGATTTATCTATACTGCAAAGCATAAAATCTTCCAAATCCTTCACAACGGAATACTGCTCCTTTTGGCATATCATTACACAAATTTCTTTCTTTAAGTCACTGACCGCAGCATTCTCGTCTATCACAAACTCATACATCTTGTCTATAACCGGGGCAAAGACCTCTACAGTTATCATAGCTTCATCTCCTACAGTAATACTAAGGGAAAGCCATAGCAAACCGGCTATGTTTTTCCTTACTTCATTGCTAAGGTTAGTCCGTTTGACAGCATAACACAGCATCTCAAACTTTTCAGCAGACAATACAATCTGCATCAAAAGTGCGTTGTGTTATTAAGTAATAATTTTATCCCTCCACAAAAGCTTTATTAAGTTGTTTGTACATACATCAAGCGTGCGCCTGCCAATGAACCTGTCTATCAGTTTCTTGCCAAGAAACGCTCTGAGTGTAAGCCTTACTTTGTTTATATAACTAATGCTGAAAACAAGTTTTTATGTATATATTACGCTAGTGTCAAGGAATCTCTCTCTTTGTAGTCTTAACTGAGAATAGTTGAAAGACTAAATACTGTTGTTTAAGCCGGCATTTTAAAAATTGGTTTAATTGCGTATTTGTTGTCATACCATTTTTTATACGGCAAAAAAATGCGAGTTTTTCATTCTAGGGCTTGACATCTATTTGCAGAACTTTATTAATTCAAAAAACATTAACTTCAGTTTTTCAATACTGCCGGTGTGTTTCTCGGAAGAGTTGCTTGTATAACTTACGAAGTATCTCTCCAATGCTTTTTTATAAAGCACGATCCCGCAACTGCTTTGGTTTTTTATATTCTTACCTTCGACCCACAGTTTTGACGACATATCCCAAGAAATATAGCCTTGCTTTTTCAGCAATTCCAGTTCGGCGGTCTGATCATCGGTAAGTCCAGACACCGTATCGTCCAGAGAATCGTACATCAGATCTTTTATATACCTGCCTATAAATTCTTCCCACAGACCCTCAGTGTCCACAAAGCGAAGCTTTACTCTGTCATCAAAATCCGTGCGCTTACATACAAGTATATCGTCATCAATATAGCAGCACAAATCGGACATATTTTCATTGCTATAATGAATACTGACAATATTCTCGGCAGTACACATTCGGCTTATCATTTTTCTATAAGGCTGTTGCAATACGAATAACCTGTCTTCATTTTTATATATTTCCTTGTTTACCAGTGAATTAAGAATATTAATTGCCCTTAATTCTTCTATTTTATCAGGGCAAAAGTCAAAACCTGTAATATTCTTGTATCCCAAGGTACATGCCATGAGAATTATTTCAGCATCTGAAAAAATACAAACATTATCTGACAGCATTTTCACCTTATCTCCTTTATAGCATCCTTATATGTTCTTGAAATAGGTACTATACCTCCGTTAGTAAGATGTATGGAATGTTGTGAAAGCTTTATGGAAACTATTTTTTCTCTTGATACTATAAAGCTTCTGTGGCACCGTATAAATCCTTTTGGAAGCTGTTTTTCAAGCCGGTCAAGGGTATCATAGAACCTGAACTCTCTGTGATCGGTAGCAAGTATTATTCTCTTTTCTCTTGATTCAAAATAGAATATCTGATTATACGGAACTATTTGTTTACCATCCTTGTTCTCAATACAATACGAGCTTTCCATACTGTCATTGAAATATGCTTTAACATATTCATCAAAAACATCCTTCAGCACAAAACGGCAATCTTTATCAAACGGTCGCAGCAACAGTGAGCTTGCCGTTATTGACGGCTTTATATATCTAAGTGGTGATATAGTTTTATCAGAAATTATTATGATAGAGCAACAGCTAAACCGTTGTCTTATACATTCGGCTATATTTATTCCTTTTTCATCTGTTACATCAATACAAGCAATATCTATATTTTGCACTGTATTTAAAAAAAAAGGGATCGAGGTATAATTAGTAAACAGATAATAATTCCATACATCGTTGCTGTATTTCACAGCTATGTCCTTGTAAAGATCTTTTATCCAATGTGCCTCCTCCGAAAATGTGCTGACTATGAGTACGGAGATCAATTTATGTCCCTCCCTATTAAAGGAACGATAAGCCTCAGTCCTAAGCTGTCATCCTCATAGGAAGGAGTTATAGCCTCTCCTTTCTTCAGAGTTTTTGTCATATCCTTATATCCTATATTTGTAAATGTAAACACTTTTTGAGCACCAAGACTTCCTCCGACCAAAACTCCTGTTTTATACTTTGTAAATTCGGTATAAAGCTGATGAACCAGCAGTGATCCGGTATCAGCAGTATTTAGACATCCGAAGAAATAAATATTGTGAAGTGTTCCCTTTGAAATAAGATTTGTGAGAGTTCCTGCCATAGACGGCAGATCCTCCGAAGGCTTTGCAGCACTGTTTATAAACTCAGCAAGATCATCTATAAATATAAAGATCGGTTCGGTCTTACTCATTTTTTCCCATATCTCATTGTCACTAAAGCCCATATCCATAAGGTCGTGCTTTTTCTTATTTCTATCCTTGAATATCGTGATAAGATCATCCTTCAGGAAGTCAAAAAACTGCCTGTCTGTTTCTATGTACTTCGCATGAGTTGATTCGGCAAAGCTGTGCATACTCTTTTTGGTTTTTTTATATATAATTATTCTGCCGTTTTTATTTGCAGCAGCAATAATAAGCAGCTTCAGCAGATTTGATTTACCTGAATGTTCTTTTCCGAGAATGGTGTAACAATATGTATGTCGTAGATCTACACTGTATACAGAAGCATCCTGAAGCATATATGCAAACGGCAGCAGTTCCCTGCTTTTTTTTGCCGACTTATATTCATCAAGACAACTAAATTCGGAAAATACGGGTTCATCCGGTATAAAAGGTATTTCTCTTGGTCTTATACCGTTCCATGAATTGTTCATGTCCTTTCCGATACCTCTGATAATATCTCCTCGTCTATAATCATCCTCTGCTTCAACCGCAACAGCAGTCTGAAACTCCAAAAACCTACCATCTATTATAACAAGTCCGCGACCCTTTATACCCTCATCAGGCAAAACTGTCGGACGTGTAGTTCTAAATACCTCTGCATACTTGTATTTATCACCCATTTCAAGTGATATAACCGTCTTGATATTATCACCCATACGGTTTGAGATCTCGCTCATACCAAAGCCGGCTGACGAAATAAAAAGATATATACCATAGCTAAGTCCTTCTCTGGACAATCGTATAAGAGCATCCTCGTACTTATTTGCCGTTTTATCCTTAAAGTTTGCGTAGTTGTCTATTACAAGCATAATTATCGGTATTTTTGATGAAGTAGACTTGATATACTGTGTAAAATTGCCACTTCCAAACAGCCGTTTGCGTTCTTCTACGATTTTTGCTATCAGATTGAACAGTTTATTTATCTTGTCAGACTCATTGTTGGTCAGAACGCCGCCTACATGGGGAAAGTTTTCAAAGCAGGACAGAAGATTACTGCTATAGTCAATAAAATAAAAGTTTATAACGGAAGGGTCATACTTTGACATAAGAGAATAGGCAAAGGTCTGTATAAACGTACTTTTACCGCTGACAACGGTACCTGTAAGTGCAATATGTCCGCTTTTTGAAAGATTTATATCCAAAGGAAGCTGTGACTGGTTTTCAGGGTCATCATACATACCGACGGTTATCTCAATAGATGAATAATCGGCAGGCTCGGTCCACCGTCCGTTATTAAAAAACTCAAAGGTATCTGTAACCCTCTCCAGAGGGAGCATTGCCGGCAAAACCGGAAGCCACAGACTGTCTGCCTTGTGATAATTATTTTTCGCAGCAAGCTCCGCAATATATTCAACAACTGCCTCAAGCTGAGTTTTCTCCCTAGACTCAGGCATTCTTAAACTTCTTTTTATACTGTTTTTTGTTATCATTTTCACAGCTTCATCTTGAGTTTTATACTCATCGGGAATAAGCTGTATAAAATTATGCAGACAGCGCATATCCATATCGTTACCGGCGAAATAATATCCGCGTTCTCTTAGCATAACAGCTGTATCACTGCATATTTCAGAGATCCCGTCCTGAGACAGCTCCTTCAATGCCTTATCGGGATACAATCTGTTTCGGCAACTGCAAATACACTCAAGAATAGACAGATACCACTTTTTACGGTCTGTCTCCATTTTCTTCATTTTAGTATAGCTTCCGGTTACTGCCGTCTTTCCGGTAGAGGTTATCATGGTGGCTATTGCAGTTTTTCTGTTGCCGGAGCCGGGGTCATAAACAGCACCGCTCCAACCGGACTGAAACTGCTCGTATATCTCGTCGTTACCCACCTGTAAAAAGCATCGACCTGCCTGTGTGATAAAGGCAGCATCCGGCTTGTGCAGCATATCGTTACTGTCCTTTTTGTCCTGAACCCTCAGACACAGCTTAAATTTGGAGTTTGACCATATATCATCGCTTACAGTACCGCTGGGCTTCTGCGTTGCAAGTATAAGATGCACCCCCAGTGAACGCCCCACCTGAGCAACACTTATCAGCTCGCGCATATACTCCTCGCTGCCCTCTCTTTTCAATTCGGCAAATTCGTCAATGATTATAACAAGATGCGGTATCGATCTGCTTGCTTCACCATTTTTATAAAGCCTAGTATAGGCATCTATGTTGTTTACCCCATGGTCATTAAAAAGCCTTTGGCGACGTTTGTTTTCGCTTTTGATCGAGATCATTGCGCGTCTTATCTGGTTGCCGGCAAGGTTTGATATGCTTCCTATAAGATGAGGCAAATTCAAAAATAAATTTGCCATTCCGCCTCCCTTAAAATCTATTACAAAAAACGAAACATCCTCGGGGCTGAAATTGATAGCCAGTGAAAGAATAAGTGTCTGCAATATTTCACTTTTACCGGAGCCTGTAGTGCCTGCCACAAGTCCATGAGGTCCGTGATACTTCTCATATATATCGAGATAACAATCCGCACCACCGGATTTCTTTCCTATTATAGCCCTCATACTGTTATAGGTTCTGTTTTTTCTCCATTGATCGAGTATGTTCAGCTCATCTATATCCGAAACATTAAGCATTTCAAGAAATTCAAGTTTACCGGGAATCCCGGAATCGTCCTCAAGCTCGTTTATCCTTATATTTGCTAAATTTTTTGACATAGCAAGGAGTGATGAAGGAGAAACCGTATCAAAAATAATACTTTGAACCTCTCCGTCGGTAGACATAGAATTGTAAAAGCCGGAAAAAACCGGATTTTTTTCTATGATCATATTACAGTTATTCGGCAGATTTTCCCTGTATTCCGATACAATAATTGTTGTTAGCCCATAGCAGTTTTTCGGTTCAAAAACATACTTTGAGATAAGCTCACCGTCAAGAAGGCTTACGTCTGTAATTATTAAAACAAAATGAGGACGCACATGATCCTTTTCGTTGTTTTCTTCTGCTCTGTGTCTCACTATATTTGCAAGCTCATAAAGCATATCGCTGCTTTCCTCTTTATCGGATCCAAAAAACCTGACCGATCTCTTGGAAGCCCAATTGTGCGGCAAATATTTGATATAGTTCCATTTGTCTCCGTAATAGGTATCCCTGTCGTTACTGCCAAAGGCTATTTTTACATCGGTATAGCTGTTATTGGCGGCTATCTGGGCTACTATACAATCTATTATTTCATATGTATTCTCCTTGGATCCGACAAGTCCGATCAGACGGTTATCCCTCAGATCCATACCGACAGGAACATTTCTCAGGCTTTTAAACTGATCATAAATGTATTCCGGCTTTCTTTTTAATTCATCCTTTACAAGAGTAAACTTTTCTTCGGGTATACTGATCTTTACCTGAAAAGGTATGTCACCCAATCCCAGTCTTACATACAAAAAGTCCGGATGATAGTAGTTTCTGTTCCAAAGCTGTGGACTGTCAGATGTATACGCTGTACAATACGACGCTGACGGATACAATTTGTGCATAGCGCGTTCATTTTCGGAGTATTGCTGCTTGAGTTTATCTGAAATAGAGATAAGATAGTTTCCGTATGCATCAAATCTAACGGTTTCCTGTTCTATTTCCTCGCGTCTTGTCTGGCGCAGGTTTAACACAGCCCATATTGAGCCTAAAAGCGCAGAACCGACAGCGGTAATTATGCCAGTAAACATAAATGCGCTTGCTCCCTTACCGCTGAACACAGTGCTGAAAACTGAGAGTCCCATTCCAAGCATCATAGGTATCGCCATAGTAAACGACGGACCTATAATATTAAACAACGGGCGTTTTTTACTGAATTGGGGTGACGGTGGAGGATCTATTCTTATTTCTCCCTTGTTTATGTTAGGAAGAACCCGGGGAGATCTGTTAAAATACTGTTTTTGAGGTATGAAATGCTTTTTGGTTATTTTTCCTTTTTTGGCTTTTACTCTGTATGTTTCCAGTATATCTGATATTTCCACATTACCGAAGCTTGTACCAATACACAATATATTGTTGACAAAGGTAAAGCTTAATCCAAATATACTCACTATGTCACCAAATCTAAGCCCGTATGATCCGGATATTCTTTTATGATTTACAAACACACCGTTGCTGCTGGTATCGTATATGGTAACTGACCCGTTTTGCACAGAGATCGTACAATGTGATGAGGAAACCAGATTTGTAAAATTATACCTGATCATATTTTCATCTCCGGCACCAACGGAAATAACAATATTATCGGAGAGCAGGTATTTTTTAAACACTTTAAATGATATTTCAGAATCTACCGCAAGAACAGATACAACCTCGTTATTACTTGTTGTAATATCTATTATCATCTCACTTTTTAGAGCGATTTTGTCGGACATAAGCTCTGAAAAGCTCATAGTATATTTGTCGCTTGACAATATATACCAGTTCTTTACGGTGTTTTCAAGCTCGATATTAAAATCATCTTTTAGGTCAAAAAGCTGATGGTCTATGCGAAAGCTGTAATTAACATTTTCCGTATTCGGCAAAACAAATTCTCTAAACGCACTTTTTCTGAATACCATTAAAAGCATAACGGGCAACTCCAATCATTATTTTTTACATAGTAAGACCATCAAAATAAAATATAATCACCTTAAAGCATGTGGATCCGATAATTATTTTGTCACGATTATTCAGCTTTGTTTCGTTATTGTGCAGCATAAGGCTTGTAAGTCCCCGTTTTATCAGTGTACCGTTATGCGAGGTATCTCTGACAAATACTCCGTTTTGGGAATGATATATTATACAATGCCGACCCGAGACTGTACTTTCACTGATAAGGACATTGTTGTCATTGCTTCTGCCGATACTTACTTTTTCGCTGACATCAAAAACAAAACCACGTTTAGGCTTTATACTCATATTTTTAAGGTATATCATAGGTCTTATCCCATATACCGAGTCATTATCAGACGGGTTGACTACTGTGTTTACAAGCGATTGATTTAAATACTTTTCTTTTATTATACTTGATGCAGCATTAAAGTACTTATTTCTTTCTTCCTTGCGTAAATATGTAATTATTATCGTAAATACAGTTAAGCCGACTGCCAAAAAAATAAGTATAACTATAAATATACCGCTATATTCCATACTTCCTTCACCATAGCATCACGAAACTATACCGTCAATGTTTTCTACTCTTCCATCCTTTATTTCAAAAACGCTCCAATTCACCGGATCTACAGATGCAGGAGGCGTTATCGTTGTAACATTGTTATTTGAGTCATAAATTTTTATGACTGCGCCGGATGACCCTATAGAACCGTCATAGGAGTACCTGTTTACAACGTATTTATATGTTCCGTTCATATCCTTTATTTCCGTTGTTTCACACCCATTACCGTTTACATTATCTACATCAAGGCTTGCAACACCTGTATGTGTTTTGTTCATGAAATAAACGTGTACGCTGTCTCCCTTTGACGAGTTGCCGATCAGATGACCGTCAAGGTCACGCGGAGTGTTTCCCCATGTAAGAACAACACGCACGCTTCCGCTTGTTACAACAGGAGACATTACTATGACCTCTGTGCCTGCGCCGCCGGTACTTGATACATGTATATTAAAATAATCCTTTACATATCCGCCGCCTGAACACTCTAAGGTATAATCACCAACAGGCAATTGCAGAGTAAACGATCCGTTGCTTGATGTTGTTTCAGCTTTGGGATCACCCGTTTTTGTGTTTTTTCCTTCTCTTGCTTTTATAGTTACAGAGGACGATATAGGGTTATACGACGCCGCATCTCTCAGTTCTGCAGAAAATGTATATGTGTTATTATCGTTTGCATTTCTCAGCAACGGCGTAACGACTCCTAGACAGTTCGACGATGTTACTCTTCCCGATTCATCAGACACTATTCTCACCCTGCAGTCTCTGTAGTCAAACTGAAGCATATGTTTTTTGTATTCGGTATCCTTCGACGCCTTTACATTGGTAACACCCGGCTTTTTCTTTAATTCATCAGTACCAAATCCATTACCGATACCGCTAACCAGATTCTCAAGTGTATCAGACTCTATCTTACCCGGCACAGCATTATCAAAAGGCTTGCCCGTTGTTGTGTTTATAGCCTTATATTCATTTTCATCAATAAATGAAAACCTGTAATTAAGATTATTAAACTGTACAGTGTATTCCTTTTCGGAGATCGGTTTTTCGATTGTAACAGAATATCTGTCCACATAATCCTTGTATGTATATGATGCAAACATATCAAACACGGTATCGTTAAATGTCAGCTCTTTTGTTTCGGCAGTTTTATCAGTGACCGGTTCGGGCTGCGTATCCGGCTGTTCATTCTTGTATTCATCGAGCAAACTTTTTATTTTTCCGCTTTTGGTTATTCTGTATCCTTTTTCAAGGGTTTCTATTGCTTTGTCAAGCACACCCTTCTCGTGGTATGCTTTGGCAAGACCGATATATGCGTCTTCGTCACTGTCGTTCAGATTTATAGCCTTTTCAAAGTAAAGAATCGCATTTTCATAATCCTGATTGCTAAGATACTTTTCGGCTCTTCCTATATTTTTTGTATATAGGCTTCCGTTATCACTGTTAAAGACAGTAATGGTTATAAGTACTGCCATAATTCCCAGTAACACCACAAGTATCGGAACCATAATCAATAAATATTTCTTTTTCACATCAAAACACTCCTTAATATTTTTTCCATGTATCCATAAAGCCCTTTATCCATTTTCGAATAAAAAACTGAAAAGCAACAAACAATATAACCCCCAGTCCGATAAGAGCTATTCCTAAAATAATACAATCATCGCCGGTCATTTGATTATCCTCCAAGATTAGTTGTAGTATTCGTTATACAGCGCCTGTACCTGTTTGAATTCTTTGTCATTTTTCTGTGCCTCAGTAGCACAGGTATAAGCCTTTGAAATATACATTCTTGCATTGTTCATATCATTTTGCAGTGCAGAGCATTCTGCCAGATAAAGATAGAAACGGTAGTCCTCTCCGACTTTTTTTATTCCTTCATTCAGCACCCTTATACACAGCTGATAATCGCCTGTATATTCACAAAGCTTTCCGTAATTAATATAATCAAATTCATTCGGAGTATAGTTTTCATATATTGTTCTGTAATATTCCTTTGCCTTGTTTAGTACGCTTAAATAAGACGGATCGTTTGAATTCTTTTGGGCGTTGCTTTTTATCAGCATATCCGCATAACGACGTAACCCTATGGGATTTTCCTCGGTTTCTACTGCCTGCTTGCAACAGAGTACACAGTTTTCATAGTCGTTATACCGTTCATATATATCTGACATCATCAAATAGCATCTCGCTTTTTTTGGCTGATTTGATGAGTTTGCCAAAAACTCGGAAGCATTATTAAGAGCAGTACTATAATCTCCCATAGCGTATGCTATTTCTGCGTCAATATAGTACAGGGATGTTGACTCTAAGCCCTTTTTCTTTGCTTCCTCGATCAGTCGTCGCGCGTTATCACACTTGTCACATTTTGCCAGAGATACCGCATAATCCATATACAGATCCTCTTTATGGTCAAAGTAGTCTATAAGCCTGTATGCACTCTCAAAGCTATCTGCAGCCTCGGTATAGTTTTCTTCATTATAATAGCAGTTACCGATAACATATAATATCTCCGCTTTTATTCTTTTATTAATCACCGAGGTGTACTGTTTATTATTAAGAATATCGTATGCCTTATCCTGTGTACCCTGATAATCTCCCTTTTCATATATTTTATTCATCGCTGCATAGTCACTGTAAAATGCCCTCTGATTGTTTTGATCTGCTCCG
This sequence comes from bacterium, assembly GCA_020627425.1. Lineage (GTDB taxonomy): Bacteria > Bacillota > Clostridia > Oscillospirales > Acutalibacteraceae > UBA1213. The sequence goes on along the minus strand of JAHKXX010000290.1, from coordinate 7,894 downwards.
TACATTATCAACCATACACCGCAGACTAACATAGTAACGACTATAACCGACGACAGTATTTGCATCAGTATATATTTCTTATATCTGCCATCACTTCTTTTTATATTTTCAAGTGCCGATATTATTTCATCGGCACTTTGATAACGGTCGTTTACATCAAAAGCCATAGCTTTATCTATTATCACTGCAAAGCCTTCCGTATATGGCATTCCTGCGTAGAATGTTAACGGCACAAGCTTGTTCCTGTCAAGCGACGGTATTATTCCTCCGGTCATAAGATAATAAAAAGTGGCGCCAAGGCTGTAAATATCGCTTCTGCTGTCTATAACATAATCATTTGCCCTATAGTCCCCCTGAAGCATCAGTGCTATTTTTGCATACTGTTCCGGAGATGCAAAATCCCGTGTAAATCCATATCCTCCTGCAATATTAAAATCTATAAGACAAACATTGCCGAACTCATCAATAATAACATTTTCGGGCTTTATATCACTGTGTATAACAGGCAGATCGCGGTTGTGTATATACGACAGTGCAGAACATAACTGTCTGAACCATTTTATAAGCTGCTCCTGTGTAAAATTAAATCCGTTTTCTACAAGCCTTTTAAGATCATATCCGTCGATATAATCCATTATTGTGAATACTTCACCATTGTACTCAAATATATCATAAACCTGAGGTATAAATGTATTATGTAATTGCTTTAGTGTATCTACCTCTATGCGTATACGATTTGTTGATACCTTTTCGGATTTTATTTTTTTCATCGCAATGTATTTTTGCAGACGCATATGATAGGCTTTATATATAACACTGAGAGAACCTGTTCCGATCTGAGATTCTATCACATATGTATTATCTATTACATCACCTGGATGAAGCATAAAAACACCACCGTAAAATACCACTGGGAATAGTTTAAATATCACTTGGCTATAAACAAAAATTACAGTGGATGGTGTAGAGAAAAGCTTTTGTTTATAGCTAAATGGTTTTTTATTATTTGATCGTGGAAAACTCCCCTGCTTACATTAACAGGGGATCCCACGTTTTTTTAACTCGGATCAAATCTCTATGCAAGCGCGCTTGACATCGGCTGTAACGAGTCACCCTCACCGCAGGAGCTTTAACGCCTCGGTGTCTGCGCTTACTTTGATTGATTATAATTACAATTGCAAATAGCATTATGCCCTGCTGATTTACACGGAAACCCACCGCATAATTACAGCAGGGCAATACTACTACTAATTTTAAAAGCTTTGTTTAGTGCAAGCAAAGGCAAGTCGTAGGCTTGCTGACGTTCATCGGGAGATTCAACTCCCAATGAACGGCTATATGGCTCCTCGCCCAAGAGGTTGCGAGGGTTCGGTGGACACCTCTCCCGTAGGGAGAAGCACCGACCGAGCCGGCATGCGAGACCCAGGGCCATACTTTGTGGTTATAATATCTGCGCTTACTTTGCCTGTTTCTTCTTTTTTACCGAAACAATAATTGCTGTTATGACTGCAATAATAAGAGCAAGTCCTCCAAACACAGCTATGACTAAAGGGATATTTGAGAAGAATCGTTCTATCCAGGTTGCTGACAGCTTAAACTGCTCTACAGACATCGTAGACTTATTTCCTGCAAGGTCAAACACCGTAATCGACAGATCTGTAAGATCGGGATAATCCTTGGAATCTATCATATAACTAAGCTCGAATCCGGAACCTGTTGTCGATACGTTTATTTTATCACTATCTACTGTTTTTCCTCCTACGACAAGCTCATAGTTAAGATTATCCTTATCAATGCTTACATCCTCACAGGTAATATAAACAGTTCGGCTACTCTCCTCATAACGAACGTTTCCTTCTATACCTGACAGTGAGATAAACGGTGCGCTCTTGTCAAGCACAAATGATATCTGCTGCTTCTCCTTTTTATTCGAAGCAGATGTATCCGTATTTTTATTTTCTGTTTTGAGCAGTGTATCATTGGAAACAAGTGTTATGGCATAGTATCCCTCTTCTGCAAACACCTCGGATTTTATTGTATACTCCACCTCATTCCATTGACCCTTGCCCTCCTTTATTATCTTTCTGGAGAACTGGTTATCATCGAGAGTTTTATTGTTGTTATCTCTTGTCAACCTTATTTCTGAGATCTCTATCGGGTCTACATTTATCTCGTAAATAACTATATCCTTAGGCTCGTTTATATAATGGGTTTTAACGATTTTTTCTGTCTCAGGTGATAGTCTGTATGTAGAGCCGAATCTGTTGACGGAGAACATTCTGCTTCCCGTTGTGGTGTTGCCTGCCTTGTCCTCTACTGTTATCTTTAATTCATAAACGCCGTCCATCTCCTCCTCTTTTTCGATATACGGACAACTGATCAGTTTTCCGCCATCGGTTCTTTCGATTTCAAGAGCCTCAGAGCAATCTTCGGGCTTTCCGTTTTCATCGGTTTTTGTTACTGAGAATTGCTTGATGCCATCAAAGTAATCGTCATCCGATTTTATTGTAAATTGTACGTTATCTCCATAAGCTTTGTTTTCTTCTACTCCGCTTATATCAATTACAGGAGCTGTTTTGTCAATGTAGAATACACCGGAGTCATAATTATCGGCACTGTTAAGTGCAAGATCCTTTATTCCTACAACTATTCGGTATTCGCCGTTATCAGAAAGCCTGATCTGTGCAGTGTGTTTGTCTCCGGAATTGCTCCAGCTTCCAAGCACAGGTATACTGTCAGCCTGTGCACCGTTTGGCTTCAGAGCAGTAACAGACAGATTCAATACAGACTCGTCAAAGTTATGCTCATTTACTGTTATGGTTGCCAGACGTTCTTTATTGTAGTAGTTCTGATTTTTTGCATTGTTGTTATCATAGTAAACAGAGATCTGCGGTTTTGTTTTGTCTATAGTAAATTTGATGTCATTGACAGCCGTTCCTTCGTTGCCCGCCTTGTCAACAATGGTCATACCGGTCGTATAATCGCCGTCTTTGTCAAAGCTTACCGTAGCGGTATATTTTGTATTGTCAAGGGTAGTACCCTGAACGTGAGTCCAGTTGGAAATTGCGGGAATATAACCGTCAGTGTTCTTTATATCTATCTTAAAGCCACTGGGATCAAAGTTTCTCTCGGTAACGGTTATTGTCATTATACGGGTGACGTTGTAGAACTCTGTGGTTCCGACCTTGTTTGCATTTGATGTAGAATAGCTTACGCTTATCTTCGGCTTTGTAACGTCTATCATTACTTTCTTTGTACCTGAGGATGAGTTTTTCGAGTTATCATATGCCTTTACATATACTTCTACATCGTTACTGTTAAAGTCCTTGCTGTCTATTTTGAACTTTGCGGTAAACTTAGTTGACAGCTTGTTTTTATTCTCTATAGTATTTGAGACACTCTTGCCGGTTGTTTTGTTTGTGATAGTATACTCTATCTTATCTATACCGGAAGAAACCCCGCTGATAACAGGATCAGTAACGTCTACTGTAACCGTAACATCTCCGTTAAACATACCGTTTGCGGGAGTCCTTGAAACTGACGGAGTAATAACAAGCTCGGGTGCAATAGTGTCAAGGTTGGGGTTTTTGTTATCAACTACTATGGTGTTGCCGTATCTGGTTGTTGTCGTGTTGCCCGCATAGTCCTCTGCGACAAGTTCTACTGTACCGTTGAACTGCGGAGAAATTCTAAAGCCTGTATCAGCTTCCTTTGAAACGTCAAAGTTTTTAGTATATCTGCCAATTTCTTTTGCATTCTTATCATAGAGTTTATAGGTCAGTGATCTGATACCTGCAACATCATCAGCGGCTGACAGGTCTATTCCTATCTGCTTTCCAAAGAAATTAAAGGTAATAGCATTTATAATCTTTGTTATAGGATTGTCGGAGGTTTTAATTTTAAGATCTTTCGGTTTTGTGTTATCAAGGACAAAATTCTCTTTGTACTTATAGTTAGTTCTGCCTGCCTTGTCTGTCGTAACGAATTTGAAGTATTTATAACGTCCGTTACCGGGAATCGTATAAACTACCTTCCAAGTATTTTCACTGTTTTTTTCTACCCTGATAAGGTTTTCGTTCACATCTTTTATAACTTTTCCGTTGATGTCAAGCATCTGATAGAATACATTATTGTTATTAGGATCGAAGTTCTGATCGGTTACCATAACAGTAATCTTCATATCGTCTTGACTATAGTAAACAAAGCCCTTTCCGTCAGTATAACCTGTAGAAGTTATCGTATAATCGATATCTACAACAGGGTCGGTGGTATCTACAGCAAATGTCTCGTTAATGCCTTTAAAAACAGTATCTTTATTGACTATTGCCTCATTATCTGCTTTGTCTGTGAAAGGATTTACTTTTACGGTATATTTTCCGTCGTCTTTTCCGTAAACTTTCTCTTTTGCATTAGCTAAGCCAAAAATCGGTTTGTCGTCTGCTGCGTCGAAAAATGTTATCGTCAGCTTATAAGTAGAATTGGTTTTATCAAATGATTCGTTGTTATTCGGCATTTTAGCTTTATCTACAAGGTCATTTATTCCAAACGTCTTGATTTCAGCATCATCACTATAAACAGTTACGTTAAATTTTTTCCCATCATCTCCTCCTAAATATCTTCTGACATCCTCTACGTTGTCAAAATTCTTCTCTGTGATCTCGATGGTGAGGTCTCTTCTTTTGTTGTAGTAATTAACACCTTCGAGATTTTTAGGATCGTTATCTTTACTTTCAAACTTATAGGAAATGACAGGTGCTGTTGTGTCTACCATAAATGTCTCGTTAATGCCATCAAAACCAGTATCTTTATTAATTATTGCCTTATTACCTGCTTTGTCTGTGAAAGGATTTACTTTTACGGTATATTTTCCGTCGTCTTTTCCGTAAACTTTTTCTTTTGCATTAGCGAAGCCAAAAATCGGGCTGTCGTTGGCTGCATCGAAAAACGTTATCTTTAGCGTATAAGTCGAATTGATTTCATCAAATGACTCTCCATTATTCTTTTGCCTTTTAGCTTCTTTTACAATGTCATCAATGCCAAACTCGTATTTATGATTATCACTATAAACAGTTACGGTAAATCCTTTCCCTTCATCTCCTTCTAGATACTTTTTGACATCCTCTATGTTGTCAAAATTCTTCTCGGTGATCTTAATAGTGAGGTCTCTTCTTTTGTTATAGTAATCAACACCATCAAGGTTTTCAGGATCGTTATCTTTACTTTCAAACTTATAGGAAATAACAGGTACTGTTGTGTCAAGACAGAAAGAATGTGTTGTTGGTAAATAGGCGTTGCCGACAAAATCTTTAAATTTGTTGTCTTTTGCTTTACCAATGTGTACTTTATAGTTGCCATCAGGAAAGCCAAGATCAAAAGTCATCACCTTATATCCATTTTCATCTACTGATTGCGGTTTTTGTTCACTCTCCCCTTGTTTAAGATGTTCACGAGCAAATTTTTGGAACTTGTATTTATTATCATTAAATTCTATGCCGACTGCATCAACCATATTTGATATATATCTGTCCTTAACGGTAATTTTTGCTCGGAGATTTTCCGGATTTATATAATATTGCTTTTCAATTATATACTCTTCGCCTTTATCATATTGTTTATTATTATTTTTATCAGTATAATATTGTACTGCGATAGTTGGCGCTACTTTGTCGATGATCATGGAGTCAGTCTTACTTTTTGTTTCATTACCAAGGGGATCAGTAAGAGTATCCGATTTTACAACATAGTATCCGTTGTCAAGACCGTCTTTATCATTATTAACATTGGTCAATTTCACCTTAGCAGAAAGAATATTATCGGTTATCTTTTTGCTCCATGTTATATCTATTGGTTTATGATCTTCAACTTTACCTTCAGACGTATTATAAACCTTAATTGCATTTTTAATATCTTTTATAAAGTCCTCATTGAAATACTCATTCTTGACTTCTATTAACAAATAACAATCTTTACCATAAATTTTTTGGCTATTCTTTTTGACGGTAAACTCCTTGTAGTCAATTTCATTTCCTTTATCATCAACATAAGAGAAGTTAACCTCAGCAGGATTAAGATCTATAAAAATGTTCCTTGCAACTGTGTTGTTGATAAGATTATCGTTATCATACTGTACATTATTCTTAGCAATCAGTTCTATAACATAATTACCTGTGATACTCTGTTTTTCTTCTTTTGTAAGTTTTTCTACTCTGTAATCCAAAGTGTATTCTACCTCAGAGATTTTTTTATCTTTGAACAATACTCCCCCACTGTTTGTTCTTTTTAGAACAAACAGCTTTTTATACAGCTTTTTATAACTCTCTTCAAGTTCATCCGATGTTTTTGTTATTATTTTTTCGCCATTGTCTGTAAAGGATAGTGTATCGCCGGCTGAGTTCTTAACGTTTACCACTACTTCATTAAGACCCGAATCATAGTCATCATCATTGGTTTTCGATTTTGCACTAAGTGTAAAGGAAGCGTTTTTTGTACCAAGCCAAGTAACATTATTCTCTTCTATTATATTCTTACTATTTTCGCCGATATTCGCGCTGATTTCAACGTCGGGCTTGTTTTCTTTTGTGGTACTAACCATTTCCGGCTTTTTATTTGGAGAAGCTGTAGTTTCTTTGCTTCTTTCCATTCTGTCCTTTGCAGAAACAGTTATATTATAGCTTTCATCTTTGTTAAGATCAAAGTCGCAGGTATATGAGAGTTTCGACTCATCGCTATTGAATTTAACATCCATTTTCTTCTTTCCGTTTTTAACAACGATTTTTTCTTCGTTTATGCCTGCGAAGTCGTCAGTTACTTCTATGTGTAGTGTTATCGGTTCGGCAACATATAAACCAAATGTTGCTGCCTCAATAATTTTGTCTATAGGATCATATTTATATTCTGTTTTTATTTTTGCTTCTTCGCTGTCAATACCAAAAGAATAATTAACTTTTGTTTCATTACCTGCTGCATCGATAGCAACGACATTCAATCTATAGTAATCGCTTTCCAAGGGAGATTTTTTTGTTTTTAATTTATATGTATATATATTATTGTCTTGTTGTTTCTCTGTCGTTAGTGATATTTTTGTACGGTCCTCTTTTTCCAGTGTAAATTTTACGGCTTTAAGATTATGATCTTCTGTTATTTTAACCAAGAAAGGCAGTTCTTTATTATTATCTTTATTGTCATATATATTTTTGTCTATATTGTCTATAAATTTGACGCCTTCCTTGTTAGCACACTCTAAAACGGGTATAGCCGTATCCTTGTAGAAAATAAATGAGTTATCACCGCTAAAAGGCTGATCAACAATATCAGTCAACTTTGTTATTTTAAATTCATACTTACCATCAGGAAAATCCGTTCCGTCTTTCATAGAAAATGTTACAACTTTTGTTCCCTTGTTTAAATTTGCGATACATTCAATTGAATTACCGGAACCATCCTTCAAATAATATTCAAAATGGTCATCATCTAAGGAAAGATTATCCTCGGTAATTTTTAAATTAATCATAGAGGATAAGTCAGACGTATTAAATATCGGTATATCTTTATTATCTTCTTTTATTGTAGGCTGGTTATTCTTAACATTGAAACTTACAGAAGGCGCAGTTGTATCCTTGCAGAATTTATATATTAATGCATTTTCCATCTTGTTTCCGGCAAGGTCGGTCAGATTTTTAACTTTAAATGTATATAAACCGTCAAGAAGTTCTGTTCCTTCCTTCGGAGAGAATGTTACTTTTTTTCCATTGTTTAAATTTGCGATACATTCAATTGAATTACCGGAACCATCCTTCAAAGAATATTCAAAATGATCATCATCTAAAGAAAGATGATCTTCTTTAATTCCTAGTTTTATTATAGAAGATAAGTCAGACGTATTAAATATCGGTAT
>JAHKXX010000289.1 GCA_020627425.1 bacterium | reverse complement strand
CCTGCTGTTAAGAGAAACCTTTACTATATCAAGGTATCCTTGGCAGCCTGAAATCTTTCGTCCAAATTGTGTCAAGTATTATTGACAATTTCATAGTGTTGTCGGTAGCGATGTAGATTCTTATACAATCGTTGCAGGAAATCCAGCAAAAACCTTTAAGAAACGCTTTGATGACGAGCTGATTGAGCTTCTGCTTCGCTTCAAATGGTGGAATAAGAGTATAGACGAGATAAACGCATTGATTCCGCTTTTGACCTGTAGCAAATTGGATAAAGTCAAGGAAGAAATACAGAAACGGATAGATTGATAAATTCTGATTTGTTGTTTTAGAGTATAAAAAGTAAAAGCCCGCCTGCTCATAGTTGTGAACAGGCGGGTATATTTTATGCTGTAATCGGAATAATCTCTGTTTCCTCCATAGTTCTGTTTTTTACAGCGGAAACGCAACGGCTTCACGGTAGAGCTTTTTTAGTATGTCGATAAAATCTGTCAACGTAGCTCTGTTATCATTCTTATGGGTGCAAAGAACACAGGAAAAACTTTCTTTGCAGTTAAACGGAATCCACGCAAACTGACCGCTGTGATCGTTAAGGAATCCGGGCGCAAGGCAAATCCCTCTGCCTGCCGCAACATTGGTAAGCGTTGTATCGTGGTCGGCGCTGTTGAAATACTTGATATTTCCGGCGCCGATCAGTCTGTGCTGAACAGCCTTCAGCGCAGGAGGCGAACCGCCGCCGACCATTAGCGTTCTTCCGTAAAGATCGCTTTCGGTGATCAGATTCTTTTGGGCGAGCGGATCATCCCGGCGGGTTATCAGATAGATCCCGCTTTCAAACAGTTCGTGTATTTTGATATTCGGTATTTGTTTTGTCTGTTCTTTAAGGGCAAATACAATATCCGACTCGTTTTTCAAAAAGCCTTCCATTCCGTTTTCATAACGAAATTGAGGTGTGATCAGCACATCGGGATGAATCCGAGCAAACTGACGCATTGCCTCCGGCAGAAAATAAACCGCCTGTCTGACCATCATACAGATGGAAATATCATCTTTATATTGAGCGCTGAAATTCTGTCCCTGCTCGATCGATCGCTTCAATTCTTCACGCATATTGGCAAGGAACCCGACAAATTGCGTCCCGGCAGGCGTAAGCACAGCTCCTTTGCCGCTGCGCTCAAAGATCGTGAAGCCTACCTCTTCCTCCAACAGCCTGATTTGATATGAAAAGGTCGGTTGGCTGACAAACAGGTTCTCGGCTGCGCGGCTGAAATTAAGCGTCCGCGCCAATTCAATACAATAATCAACTTGCTTTGTTGTCATAAATCCATCTCGCTCTGCTATTTAATAATTCAATCAATTATACACTATTTCGATTGGACTTTGCAATAGTCTGGTGCTATAATTTAAACAGAAAAAATGAACGGAGGACATTATTATGGCAAAAACATTGATTGCTTTCTTTTCGAGAGCGGATGAAAACTACTTTGGCGGAGCAATGCGTTATGTGAAGGTCGGCAACACCGAGATCGTATGCGATATCATCAAAGAAATGATTGTTGCCGACAGCTTCAAAATCGAGATGAAGGAACCGTACTCACCTGTTTATATGACCTGTATTGAGGAGGCAAAGAAGGATCTGCGCAATAACGCGCGTCCGGAGTTTAAGGCTTATCCCGACAGCCTTGACAGTTATGATACGATTATTCTCGCTTATCCTAATTACTGGGGTACGATGCCGATGGCTGTTTTTACCTTTTTGGAGCGCTATGATTTCAGCGGCAAAACAATTCTTCCGCTTTGCACCAACGAAGGCAGCGGAATGGGCAAAAGCGAGCGTGACATCGAAAAGCTGGCGAAGGGTGCAACCGTGAAGAAAGGACTTCCGATAACCGGAAGCAATGCCAACGGTTGTAAAAACAGCGTACATCGCTGGCTGGCTGCCAACGGTCTGATGTAAGAGGTGATGGATATGGATTATAAAGCCGGATATGTTTATGAATTGATGGATCAAGGGGAACCTACCGATAACCGCGAGCCGTATTTCAAAGAAGCGGCTGATGAAATGATACGCGCCAGAACGCTATGCGCCAAAGCAAACGCCGTATTGCCCAATGACCCGTCTTATGTGGAGTATCTTGAAGAGTTATTTGGCAGAAAGCTTGACGACGTTCGAATTCTGACTCCGTTTAATTGTGATTTTGGCAACCGCGTCACCTTTGGAAAAAATGTATTTATCAATCATTCTGCAATTCTTTCTGCGTCGGGAGGAATTGAGTTTGAGGATGGCGTAATGGCGGCTCCGGGACTTAAAATCGCTACCATAAATCACGACATGTATGACAGGCATATCACTTACACCTATGCTAAAGTATTAATCAAAAGAAATGCGTGGCTGGGAATGAATGTAACAATCTGTCCGGGCGTCACTGTCGGAAAATATGCTGTAGTTGCAGCCGGCGCGGTCGTCACAAAGTCTGTGCCGGATTACGCGGTGGTGGGCGGTGTGCCGGCAAAGGTCATTCGCTACCTAAATCCGGAGGATATGAAAGAATGAACGATGAAGAAAAAATCAAAGAGCTTTACCGCCGCTATTGGACATATATGATCAACAAAGATGAAAAAGGTTTGAAAGGTCTTTTGGCTGATGATTATTATTTGTTGCATATGACAGGCATTAGGCAGTCAAAAGTAACCTTTATCAAAAGATTGCTTGACGGAACCTTCAACTATTATTCTGCCGAACACGACGCGATAGATGTCCTGACAAATGGAGATACGGCAGTGATGACCGGGAGAAGCCGTGTAACGGCGGCTGTATACGGTGGCTCAAAGCATTTATGGCATTTGCAGGGAGATTTTACACTGCGAAAAGAAAACGGAAATTGGAAATTGACAAGCTCTAAGGCTTCAACATACTAAGGAGGAAAATAATGGGTTATTTTACATTAAACAACGGACTAAAATGCCCGGTCACAGGGATAGGAACCTATTTGCTTGCGCCTGCCGATGCGGAAAACAGTGTCAGAGAAGCTCTGAAAATGGGTTGTCGGCTGATTGACACGGCTAATGTTTATGTGAACGAGCGCGCTGTCGGACGCGGTATGAAAGACAGCGGTGTAAAACGCGAGGATATCTTTCTTTCAACAAAGCTTTGGCCGACGGAGTACGAAAATCCGGATGCGGTCGATGAAACCTTATCGCGCTTAGGCGTTGAATATGTCGACCTGCTTTATATCCATCAGCCGGCAGGAAACTGGCTTGCAGGCTACCGTCAGCTTGAAAAGGCGTATAAAGAAGGCAAGGCTAAAGCAATCGGCATTTCAAACTTTGAGGGAAAATACATCGAAGAATTAAAGAACAAGTGGGAGATCATACCGCAGTTTATTCAGGTGGAAGCGCATCCGTATTTCACCCAAAAGGAACTTAGGAATACGCTTGATCAATACGGTATCCGTTTGATGAGCTGGTATCCGTTGGGACACGGCGACAAGAGCCTTATGGAAGAGCCTGTTTTTACCGCACTCGGCAAAAAGTACGGCAAATCACCGGCTCAGGTGATTCTGCGCTGGCATATACAAACGGGCTTTGCCGTAATCCCCGGCAGTAAAAATGTCAATCACATCAGGGATAATCTCGATATCTTCGACTTCTCTCTGACAGATGAGGAGATGGCTGAAATTGCAAAGCTCGACAAGGGCAAGCGATACTATTACCGCACAAATGAACAGCTGGAGCAATTTGCCGTTTGGCGTCCTGCATATGAAAAAGCGTAACGGAGGATTGTTTTGAAAAGAGTAATTTCTATACTGATGGTCTTGTCTATCATTTTAGCTTTTGCGGGTTGTTCCGCAAATAATAACACGACAGAGAGTACGACTT
>JAHKXX010000288.1 GCA_020627425.1 bacterium | reverse complement strand
TATGGAACATTATAGCGTCTCTGCTTATCTTTATGCTGTGCAGAAATCTCCTGAATAATATTGAGTAACAGAATTACATTTTTTAAAGCCATAGCCGCTATGATCATCATAAGGCTATGGCTTTTGCTCTGTATCGGATCTTATGATACTTCTAATATATTTTTTTGATCTCCTCTGTTATGCCGTATTTTTCTTTAAACTTATCCAGGTCTTTTTTTGTTGTTATAAGCATATCCGCTGTAAATTTTCCTGTTTTGTTATCCCTGAAGCCTGCGACTGTTTCACCTGTACATATACTGCACCTCAGTACGGGTGTTTTGACAGCTTTGTCGTATGCTTCTTTCTTTTTTCTGCCAAGCATTATCTTTTCATCTCCGGTTTATCTATTTGAAAAGCCTTCCGGCTTGTTTCAAGTGCGCTTTGCGGTCAATTTTTTTTCGTTTGTTTTATTTTATATCTATTTACCAACTGTTTTCAAGTCCCGGCCCGGTGCCCGGGCTGTCAATTCGCGCACTGTAGTTTGTTTTACCGCCTACTACATTGGCACGCGTACAGGTTTGGTTTATTGTCCCTCTTTTTCCGCGGCGGAGTGCCTCCGCTGTCAATTCGCGGCAGCGCGACGCTGCACCCAATTCGCGCTCGGGTTTTATATCAGATTCTGTTTATTGTCGCGCCAAAAGCTTTTGCCAAGTAAACTATGAAATTATTTTCCGGGATATTTTTTTAAAATTTCCTATTGCAAACTTTTGTTCTATATGTTATTATATTATTAGAACAAATCTTCTAATAAAGGTGATAGCTATGGAAACCCGGTATTATATAGCAATAGACCTGAAATCCTTTTATGCCTCTGTTGAGTGTGTGGACAGAGGTCTTGATCCTCTTTGTACAAACCTTGTAGTAGCAGACGAGAGCCGAACGGAAAAAACCATATGTCTTGCGCTTACCCCTACAATGAAGCAATACGGGCTTTCGGGCAGGTCAAGACTTTTCGAGGTAGTAAGCCGCATAAACGAAGTGAATAAAGAGCGTTCAAGAAATATCGGCGGCTCTGCTTTTTTTGCACGTTCCTTTGACAACAACAGGATAATCAGCGATCCCTACTGCGAGGTAAGCTATATAACCGCCAAGCCGCGAATGAGGCGATATATGGAGTACAGTACGGAAATTTACGGAATATATCTTCGTTATATTGCTCCCGAGGATATTCATCCCTACTCGATAGACGAGGTTTTTATAGACGCCACTCCGTATTTAAGAACATATAATATATCCGCATACAAGCTTGCCGAAAAAATTATATACGATATATACAAAACGACAGGGATAACAGCTACTGCTGGCGTCGGCACAAATCTTTATCTGTGCAAGATCGCTATGGATATAGTCGCCAAGCACAAGCAGCCGGATAAAAACGGTGTGCGTATAGCCTTTCTTGACGAGGCGCTATACCGAAAGCTTCTGTGGGATCACAGACCTATAACGGATTTTTGGAGAATAGGCAGAGGATACGCCGAAAGGCTCAGAAAAAACGGTATGTATACAATGGGCGATATAGCGCGCTGCTCCATAGGCAGCAGCAGCGACTATTACAATGCGCGGCTGCTGTACAAGCTTTTCGGTGTAAATGCAGAGCTTATAATAGACCACGCGTGGGGCTATGAGCCGTGTACGATAAGTGATATAAAGGCTTACCGCCCAAAGAGCACGAGCATCAGTCAGGGACAGGTGCTTTTGCGTCCGTATACATTTGACGAGGCAAGAATAGTTCTGAAGGAAATGTCCGAGCTGTTATCGCTTGACCTTGTGAAAAAAAGACAAAAGACAAACAGCCTTACCCTTGATATAGGCTATGACATAGAAAATATCACAAATAAGGACAGGGGATACGTTGGCAGTATAAAAACAGATCACTACGGCAGAAAAATCCCGCCGCCGTCGCACGGTTCTGTGCGCCTTGACGGTTATTCCTCGTCAACAGAGCTGATAACAGAGAAACTGCTGAGTATATATGACCGTATTACCGACAGCAGATTGCTGCTGAGAAGAATAACAATTGCTGCATGCGGACTTATGGCAGAGGAGATAATACCCGAAAAGGACTTTACTCAGCTCAGCTTTTTTTCACAGGAAAGCACGCACGATACAGACGAGGATTTTTACCAAAGGGAAAGGCGTATGCAGGAGGTTATGCTCAGCGTCAAAAGAAAATTTGGAAAAAATGCGCTGTTTCGTATGTCCGATCTTCAGGACGCGGCTACAACGCTGCAAAGAAACGCGCAGGTAGGAGGTCACAGCGCATGACAGGCAGATATGATGATATAATAAACAGACAGCGGTATATTACGGAGGATTATCCTAATATGCCGCTGAGCATCAGGGCGGCACAGTTTTCACCCTTTGCTGCGCTTACGGGCTATGATGATTATTTGCGCGAGCAGGAGAGAATTACTGACAGACGTCCCGAGGTAAGTGAGGATGAGCGTGAAAGATTTGACAAGGTCCTTTCGCTTGTTTTAAGCATAACCGATGGAAGGGCAGTTATATCGGTTACGTTTTTTTTACCCGATGATAAAAAAAGCGGCGGCTCCATAATAGAACACAGCGGCATATTCAAAACTGCGGACACTCAAAGAAGGCTGATAATATTTGAGGACGGGACAGAGATCTTTGCCGGGGATATAATAAATATAACAGTAAGCCCAATGTCAACAACTTAAGGTTTTCAGGTTCGCTGCCTTACGGCAGCGAGGCACATTTTTTACCGACCGCTACAAAGGGAAGCTCTCTTTCCCAGGGCTTCCCCTCTCAAAAAACAGTCCACCGGATTGTTTTTTGATTCACCCCTTGCGAAAGTGTCAGGCAAAAAGAGTTTCGCGCTCTGCGGAGCGCGACCAGAGGCTTTGGGTCTCGCCTGCCGGCTCGGTCGGCGCTTCTGGTGCGCAGAGGTGTCCACCGGACACCCGCGTCCTCTGGACTCCGCCGCCTTTGTAAAGGCGGGCGAAATTTTTGTGTTTTCTTAAGTTGCTGACATTGACAATAAGCTCGTGATCTCCTTTGCTTTCATGAAGCAAAGCTTTTAAGCTGTCTGTATACCGTGACTAAAATAACCCTGACAAAAGCCTGATAAGCATACAGCATAATATACCGCACACCGTCGGCAGGGCAATAGAAAACAGCGTCCAGCCAAGGCTTTTTGTTTCCTTATATATGGTGATACAGGTAGTAGAGCACGGGAAGTGCATTACAAAAAAGGCAATGGCACACAGCGCGTTTACCTGCGTCATACCGCTGCCGGCAAGCGATGACAGATCATTACAGACAGAGCCGTTTATCTCTGAATAAACAGTCATAGCGATCGGGATCACTATCTCGTTTGCAGGAAACCCAAAAATGAACGCAGTCAGCATAACTCCGTCCAGACCCATAACTCTTGCAAAAGGATCCAAGAACTCGGTGATACATATCAGTATGCTTTTATCGTTTATAAAAATATTGGATATAAGCCACAGCAAGGCGCCGGCAGGTGCCGCAACAATGACTGCCCGCAGAAGTATGGCAGGCGTTTTATGAAGCAGAGAGTCGGAAAGTATTTTACCGACCTGAGGCACTCTATAGGGAGGCAACTCCATAAAAAAGCTGCCTTCGTTGTTTTTTAGTATTGTTCGGCTCAATATACCTGAAACAAGCACAGAAACAAATATGCTGATGATTATAACAGCGGCAAGTATCACCCCGGACAATGCCGTTTTAAAAAAAGGAGATACTCCTGCGGTAAAGAAAGCGGAGATAAGCGCGAGTATTGCCGGAAATCTTCCGTTACAGGGAGAAAAACTGTTGGTAACTATCGCGATACGCCGTTCATTGTCGTTTTCTATGATCCGGCAGCCGGTAACTCCGCAGGCGTTACAGCCAAAGCCCATCATCATTGTAAGAGCCTGCTTGCCGCCGGTACCTGCAAAATGAAAGCATCGGTCAAGGTTAAATGCTACTCTGGGCAGATAGCCGAGGTTTTCCAGAAATGAAAACAGCGGAAAAAATATCGCCATTGGTGGCAGCATAACCGAAACAACAGTCGAAAGGGTAGAAAAGATCCCGTCAATAAAAAGTCCGCCGACCCACTGCGGCAGCGATAATTTCATAATACCGTCATTGAGGAGCACTCTGATATTGTCAAACAGGGCAGAGAGCAGCTCCGACGGATAGTTTGCCCCGACAATGGTAATATAAAAGACAAGCCCCAGCAGTAAAAGCATTATCGGTATACCGAATATTCTTGATGTAAGTATTCTGTCTGCCGACAGGCTTTTGCTTTTTCTGTTTTTTCGGCTGACGCACAAGCGGTATATTTCGTCGGCACGTTTTTGCAGCACGGAGTCTACTGTGTCGGAAAAATCCTCACCGTTTTGCTTAATAAGGGAATAACAGCGTTGTAGCACGGACTCGAGTCTGTTTGTCCGTTTTATCCTGCCGCTCATTACAGCACTGCCGGTTTCGTCCGCCAGAATCATAGCCGCAATTCTTTTTTGATTTTCGTGAATATCCAGCTCGGAGCTTATCTCAGAGATAATGTATTCCGCGAAAAAGGGCAAAGCGGTCTTTTTATAGCTGCATTTGATCTTTCCCTCGAAAAGTTCACTGATAGTTTCTTTCAGACTGTCGAGGTTTTTCTTCTTTTTTGCTGATGTGCACACAACAGGTATACCAAGCTGCCGTGAAAGCTCTTTACTGCTTATAAAAACACTTTTTTCGGCTTCATCCGACATATTCAGACACAGTATTGCCTTAGAGTAAAGCTCGAGTATTTTTAAAACAAAAGAAAGACTGCGTTCAAGACTCCCGGCACTTACCACTATGACCAGAACATCCCTTTTGCCGAATAAGATGTTTTCCGAGGCTTTTATTTCGTCCGGAGAGCCTGCCCCTACCGAGTATAGTCCCGGCAGGTCGGTTATCTCAAAGGTCATTTTATTATAATTCATATATCCTACAGCACTGTCGACCGTTTTGCCGCTCCAGTTTCCTACAGGCTGATCAGAGCCTGTAAGTGCGTTAAAGATCGTGCTTTTTCCTACGTTCGGGTTACCGACAAGCATTACTCTGTGAAGTGTATCTATCAAGGCTGTTATCACCTACCGAGGATAAATCTACTATTTATCTTACAAAAGCTCTGCTTTAATAAGTCCGGCGTCCCGTCTGCGCAGAGCCATAACCGTACCCCTGTAGTAATATGCTCTGGGATCACCGAACGGAGCACTGTATAAAACGCAGATTTCAGTATTTACGGTCAGTCCCAGACTTACTATTCTTCTTCTTACCGGAACGCTCGCCGGTAAGCCGGTTATTTTTGCCCATTCACCTTTTTTCAGATCATTCAGCGTCAATGTATTATTCATAAGTATCACCAATTATTTTTTAAGATCCACTCATTATTATAGTATGCAGTAAAAAACAAAGTGACACAAAAAGCGGCAGCTCACATCTATGAGCTGCCGTTTAAAAATTTAGATCTTTTGTCTTGTTCTTCTGTTAAGAAATTTTGCCTTATACTTTGAATAGACTATTGTCTGATCCTTATAAAGACCGTAATAACCGGACATAAAATAGCTTACCGCGATAGCGATCATAAAGAAATGTATGCCGTTTCCTCCGAAAAGCTCAAAGCTGATGAGCAGCGACGTTATCGGACAGTTTGTTACGCCGCAGAATACGGAGATAAGCCCGACTGCTGCGCATACAGAGGGAGAGAACCCTATAATATGACCAAAGGTACAGCCGAAGGTCGCACCGATAAAGAACGCCGGAACAATTTCTCCGCCTCGATAGCCTGCTTCTATTGTTATGGCAGTAAAGACCATTTTTAGTATAAAAGCATAGGGGACGGCGTCGCCCTTTATCGCTCTGGTGATCACATCAATACCGGCACCGTTATAGTCACGGGTACCGAGCAGTACCGACATCAGCACTATTGCCGAGCCTGCGATAGCTATCCGAAGATAGGGGCTTTTTAGATATTTTCTGAAAAGGTCGCCGGTTGTATGCAGAAGCACGATAAATGCGATACTCAGCAAAGCACACAAAAGTGACAGTCCGACTGTTTCTGCTGTGTTTAAAAAATCGAGCGCAGGAAAATCCAGTCCCTTGAAATTGCTTCCCCTTACTCCGAAATTGACAGCAAAGTAAGACGCTATCAGCGAAGAAAACACACACGGAACAAGTGCCGCATAGTACATAACTCCGACGCTTACGACCTCCATCGAGAACACAGCCGCTGCCATAGGAGTACCGAATACCGCCGAAAAAGCTGCGCTCATACCGCACAGAACGACTACTCTGGTATCCGCATCGTCAAAGCGAAACCATCGTCCAAGCTGGTTGCCTATACTGCCGCCAAGCTGCAGTGCGGCGCCCTCTCTGCCGGCGGAGCCTCCGAACAGATGGGTGAGTATAGTTGTTATAAATATCAGCGGAGCCATCCGGAATGGAATCTGACTCTTTGCGTGAATAGTGGACAGCACCAGATTTGTACCCTTATCGTTTTTGTACTTGAACAGACTGTAAAGGAAAACCGTTACAAGACCTGCCAGCGGCAAAAAATAGAGTATATAGTCGTTATTATGTCGAAACTCTGTGGCTGTATTCATAATAAATGCAAAAAGCGTACTGAAAGATCCTACCACAAGACCCGTTATTATGGAAACAAGAGTCCACTTCAGAAATTTCAGTATATGAAATTTGCCTTTTTTATAATATGCTTTAAAAGCTCTTTTAGCTGTATTTGCCATTTTTAAAACTACACTTCTTTTTTTTTCAGCCTTGACTCTTCATTCTGTCAAACTCAGTCTCGTCTATTATAGTAACACCCAGGGACTGAGCCTTAGTATATTTACTTCCTGGGTCTTCTCCTGCGAGCACATAGTCTGTTTTTTTGGAAACACTTGACGATACCTTGCCGCCGAGACTCTCTATAATAGCCGCGGCCTCACTTCTTTTATAATTCGGCAGTGTGCCTGTTATTACAAAGGTCTTTCCGGAAAACAGAGTGTTCTGTACGGAGCTGTCTTTCACACTCAGGTTTTCACTGTTTATCCCAAGCTCCTTTATTTCATCAACAAGCTTTTTTGATTGCTCCATAGCAAAGTAGTCCGAAGTGCTTTTTGCCATTATTTCGCCAAAGCCCTCAATAGAAGCTATCTCTTCGGTATCCGCATTTGCGATACTGTCAAGGCTTCTGAATTTATCTGCAAGCAGTCTTGCCGCACGCTGACCTATGTGGCGTATTCCCAGGGCATATACTACCCTGTACAGGTCGTTTTGTTTTGATTTTTCTATAGCCGTTATAAGGTTATCGGCGGATTTGTCCTTTTTCTTGTCAAGGGTAAGAATATCCTCTCTTGTCAGTCTGTACAGGTCAAGGGGAGAGGATATAAGTCCTTTTTCGACAAGAGCATGAACCACCTTTTCGCCGAGTCCGTCAATATCCATAGCGTCACGGGAGACAAAGTGTATTATATGTCTGATCAGCTGTGCCGGACAGTCGGTATTTGTACACCTGAGTGCTGCTTCGCCCTCCTCACTGACCACGGGTGATCCGCAGGACGGACAGTACCTTGGCATAGTGTACTCAGCCGAGTTTTCGTTATGTCTGACAACAGACACGACCTCGGGTATTATTTCTCCTGCCTTTCGCAGTACAACGGTATCGCCTATACGGATACCCTTTTCTTTTATGAAGTCCTCATTGTGAAGTGTTGCGCGGCTGACTGTAGTCCCTGCCAGTGTAACGGGCTTAAAAATAGCTGTAGGAGTCAGCACGCCTGTTCTGCCGACATTTATTTCTATATCAAGCAGTTCGGTTTCCTTTTCCTCGGGCGGATACTTATATGCCTCTGCCCATTTCGGGAATTTTGCCGTGCTGCCGAGAGCCGCCCTCTGAGAAAAGCTGTCAATCTTTATAACGGC
>JAHKXX010000287.1 GCA_020627425.1 bacterium | reverse complement strand
GAGATAGAACAAATGTAATCAGTGTTTAATACAGAAGGAAGATCATATTTGAAGACATTTTCGGAAATAATGGGAAAATACACCGATGAGAGTAATTTTTCCGACGGCTTAAAAAACAGTATAATAAAAAATGTTAAGATAGATTCTGCTTTACGTTCAATGTCTATATATACAAGTTGTGATACCCTTGTAAACAGAAAGAGTATTTTTAAGGCAGAGAGGGCACTCTGCAGCGGCATCCTTAACCTTTCACAGTGCTTTATCTGTCCCGAGTACGACAGCGAGCTTTTTGATATAGACTATTATCCGTCTCTTGTTATGGAGCTGAAACGCAGAAACGCGTCACTGAACGGAACACTTAACGACTCTACTGCCGAGCTGAAGGATAACAGGTTTATCATAACTCTTCAGCACGGCGGAAAAAGCATACTCGATAACCAGCATTTTGACAGAAATATGGAAGAACTGATAAAACAGGAGTTCGGTATCAGTGTCAAGGTTGAATATACGGGTATTCTTTCTCTTGATACCGAGAGTCAGACTTATATAGAACACCAAAAGATAAATGAAGAGAAGGCTATCAGAGAAGCTAAGATAGAAGAACAACAGCAATACGAGAGTATGACGAAAACGGCAAACGACAGAAAGTCCGCCTCTGTCGCAAAACAGCCGAAGGCAGTGCCTAAGGAAGAAGCCGAGGTCGAGATCAGAGAGGGCAGAGACCTTATGCCGTCTGTTATTCCTCAAAGTGCCAACCCGGTATACGGCGGATCTATCCGTGGAGACCTGTTTCCGCTGAGCCGTATTTCTCCCGAGGCAGGCAAAATAATCTTCTGGGGAAAGATATTCTCCATAGATGTACGGGATACACGCGATAATAAGAAGAAAATAATATCCCTCTGTGTTACCGACTTTACCGGCTCTGTAACGGTCAAGATCATAGATCTTAACGATAAGTGCAAGGGTATTCTGGATCTTAAAAAAGGCAGCTGTGTGATGGTAAAGGGAGAAACACAGTACGATAAATATGAGCATGATATAACCGTAATGGCGTCCGCAGTCAGCACCGTAGCTATGAAAAAGGTTGTGGACAGAGCAGAAAAAAAGAGGGTAGAGCTGCATCTGCACACCAATATGTCCGCGATGGACGCAGTAACAAGTGCCGGCGATCTCGTAAACCGTGCTTATTCGTGGGGGATGCCTGCCATAGCCATTACCGATCACGGAGTTGCTCAGGCATATCCGGATGCTATGAATGCCTGTGACGCTATACATAAAAAGGGCGGCGAATTCAAGGTTATTTACGGCTGCGAGTCCTACTTTGTCAATGACAGCTTGTCTACCGCTGTTTTCGGAAATACAGATAAAGCACTGAGTGATGAGTTTATAGTTTTTGATATAGAAACAACCGGTCTTAATTCGCTGAAGGAAAAAATAACCGAGATAGGTGCAGTACGGGTAAAGAACGGTCAGATAGGCGAGACCTTCTGTACCTTTGTTGATCCGGAAAAACATATTCCCGAAAAAATAACAGAGCTTACCGGTATAAATGATTCTATGGTGGAGGGTGCTCCGTCTCAGAGTGAGGCGGTACAGTCATTCCTTGATTTTTGCGGAGAGAACGCAATACTGGTAGCTCATAACGCAGGCTTTGATACCTCATTCATAAAAAACGTATGTGAGCACAGCAACATTCCCTATGATCTTACACATATAGATACTCTTGCTATTTCACGCGGTATTTATCCCGATCTGAAAAAGCACAAGCTTGACAGTATTGCAAAAATGCTGAAGCTCGGCAACTTTAATCATCACAGGGCAAGCGATGACGCAATAATGCTGGCTCGTATTTTTTCCGAGATGATAAAAAAGCTTTCAGAGGATTTCGGTATCAGCCGTGTCTCACAGATAAACACCGCTCTACCTAAGCCGGATATAAAATCCTTCCGTACTTATCATCAGATAATACTTGCCAAAAATCAGCTTGGACTGAAAAAT
>JAHKXX010000286.1 GCA_020627425.1 bacterium | reverse complement strand
GGCGGAGTGCCGGCGGCGAAATAATGTCAACAACAGGTTTTTAACGTCGCTACCTTACGGCAGCGAGACGCATTTTTACTGACCGCTACAAGGGGAAGCCCTCTTTCCCAGGGCTTCCCCTCTCAAAAAACAGTCCACCGGACTGTTTTTTGATTCACCCCTTGCGGAGGGATTATAAAAAAGAATTTCGCGCTCTGCGGAGCGCGACCAGGGGCGCCGCCCCTGGACCCTGCCGCCTTTGTAAAGGCGGGCGAAACTTTTATGTTTTTTTAAGAGGGACAATAAACCAAGCTTGACCGCGTGCCAATTAAGTAGAGGACACAAACAACTACAGTGCGCGAATCGACAGCGCAGGCACTGCGCAGGAGGGAGATATTATGAGTTTAGAAGTAATAATGAAGCTTTTTCACGGTCTGAGCGGTATTTCCTACAGGATATGCTCGGGACTGTCATTTATGTGCGAGATGGCAAAGACAAGTATAGAAAACGGGATCACAGATACTGCACGCGCACAGCAGTATAAATATCAGCTTGAATATGCTGCGGCTGCACTTGCCTACTACAGGTACTGCCTGTGGAGCTACAGCACCGACAGTGAGGAAGTAAAAATAGGAGAAGTGACAGTAAAAAACAGCACACGACAGCAGATAGAGGCGGCACTCTCGCTTTATAACGAGGCTCTGAAAAATATTGCGGTCGTGTTTGATGACGGCGGCTTTGTTTTCGAGGGGGTGAGCTCTTGAACATAGGCAAAGCATTTGCCAAAGCAGGACTCGAAATCACTGCCATTATAAACGGAGAAGAAAGAAGCGGCAGAGCTGTTATCTATCCCATAAAAAACGAATATACAAAAAACGGCGGCATAAAGAATTTTCCGGAGGGCAGAAGGAATAGCGGACGTTATGTAATTTTCGCCGAAAGCGCCCTTTTGTCCGGAGCCGGATACGGAGATACTGTCAGGTGCGGAAATGATGAATATATTGTTATAAGCACACTGCAATATGCCTGCCGCTACGGCGGATATATGAAGGCGAGTCTTAGAAAAAAGGAGTGATCATTTGTCGGAAATACTTGATAATTTTTATATCGCACTGAAAAACTGTCCGTCCTTGTCGGACTGTGACATAAGAAAAAAGGACAGCTTCGCAGCGGTGAAATATCCGCTGCGGCTGCCCGTAGTCACAATAGCCGACAGGGAAACAAAACGCTCTGCGCTGTGTACCGGGGACGGATTTTTTCTGGAGGAGAGGAGTATCGCCGTCAGTGTCTGTACGGCAGAAAGTATGGGAGCACAGAACAGCAGAGACTGTGCGTCGCTGGTGTGTCAGGCGCTTTTTGCAGCCGACAGCGGCAGGGACATCGTGTCACTGAGTACGGACAGCACCGTTTATGACGGCGAGCTTGGCGGATTTCGTACTGAATTTGCCCTGGGATTTCGTCCTGTGATGGTGTGTGAGGAGGACTTATAGAGTGAGAGAATTCAAAACCGTCAGCGCACGTGATGTTGATATTATCATAAACGGAAGAAAGCTTTTCAGCGTTGAGTATGCAGAGCTTTGTGAAAAAACCGTCATTCACAGAGTGAGAAGTGTTTTTACGCGCGAGGACAAGGCTCATATAAAAAAGAGCCGCGAATATAAGCTGAACCTTCGGGGGCTTGTGCCGTTGTATCCTAATCGCAGCCACAACTTCAGCGACCTTGACAATTTCACCGTAAGCTTTTGTGTGGATAACAGGGAATACACGCTTCTGGGATGTATGTGGGACGACTACAGATTTGTTTCCGACAGAGAAAAATTCGAGGAGCATATAAGCATAGCAGCACTTGGTCTGAGAACTCATGAAACGGGATCGGGGGTGCTGTCTTGAAGGAGCTGAACTTTGAAAAAACACGCACTGAAAGCAAAGCCGACGAGTATATATACAGCTTTATAGAACTGCTTGAAAGCGATGTCCTGCGCTACAAGCGTCAGCTTGACGCAGAGGAGGAATATGATGAATAACGAAGGAAAAATGAGCCTTGGCAGCTTTGTGTTTAAAATAAATCCCCGGATGATAAAAATATCGTCCCGGAGAAACGTGGTAACAAGGGATATACCGTACAGCGGCAGCAAGCGCACAGACCTTGGCAGCAGAGGCAGGCTTATACAAATAAGCGGAGAGCTTTGCGGAAGCGAGGCTGCCGCTGATTTTGAAAGGCTGAGAAAGATTTTTGACCGTGGTCAGGCAAGGATACTTTATATACCTTCTCAAAAGCCCATTTTAGCATTGCCGAAGGTGCTGAGCCTTGTCGGGGAAGATATAGAAGGGGTTATCGGCTACAGTATGGAGCTTGAGGAATCGGCGGAAACGGACGGTTCCCTCGAACTGTATACCCTTGGGAACGGGGCAGCTTCTCTTTGGGATATTTCCTATGAGCAGGGGATAAGCGTAGAAATGCTGCTGTCTCTTAACCCCGACATACGCCGCCCCGACAATGTGATACCTGCCGGAAGGAGGATAAGGCTGTGCTGAGCTTTGTACTTACAGATATAAACGACAGAAAATATACGCTATATAGACCCCTGTCGGTAAGCCTTTTAAGCTCTGCCGACGCGCCTGCGGACAGTCTGAGGGCGGTGTTCCTTGTAGACAAAATAGACGAGCCGCTGTACCTCGTGGAGGCACTCGATGACAACGAATGTGTTTTTTTCGGGGAGATAGACAGCGAGATACACAGTCTGTCCGACAAGGGTACACTTCTTACGTTAACAGCCAGAAGCCGCGCAGCAGTCCTGCTTGACAATGAGGCATATCCTCAGAAATATTGCAGCCCGTCTATGCCGCTTCTTATGCAGCGGCATTTTATTCCCCTCGGCTTCAGTAAATTTGTCGGCAGCGCGGACGCCTTCAGCGGTGAGCTTGATATTACAAAGGGTATGAGCGAATGGGAGGTACTCGAAAGCTTTTGCAAACGCTTTCTGAATACCTCGCCGAAGATAACGCGCGACGGTGTTATAGATATTTCCGGCAGCGAAAGCAGTGAAGCTATTTTTCTGAATACGGACAGTTGTCTGTCGGTTAACAGATCTATATTCAGAAGCAGCCTTATGTCCGAGCTGCGACTTCGCGCAAGGCGCAGCGGAGGTTACGAATACCCAATTTACAGCGCACTCGCAGAAAAGGTGCGGGTACGCAGAAGAAGATTTATGAACACAGCCGACAACGGCAGATCCGTAAACGACGCCAAAACTCTGACAGAGGTCTCTGAGCGCAGATACAGAAAAACAGAGATACTGATAAACGGTCGTCTGCCGGCAAAGCTCGGCACGCGGCTGTTTCTTGACGGACAGGACACAGGAGAAAGTATCCGGGAGATAAGATATACCCTTGACAGCAAGGGAGAGAGGACGATGATAGTAACGGAGGGAGCAGCAGAATGCAACTGACAAAACGACTGATAAAAAGAAAACGCACCGAGATGATATGCTCATCCGGAAAAATAAGCGCCGGAGCGGACAGGCGTATCTCGACAAACGATATTGACGGAGCAAGCCAGTCCTCGATAGTAGCGCCGTTCGGGCTGATATGCATACCTGCGTCCAACGCAGACGGAGTAGTAGTACCGACCTCTGCCGGAAGTATGTGTATAGGTATGAGGATACCGTATAACAATTTTGATTTGCAGCCCGGAGAGGTTATGCTGTATTCCTCCGGCGGAGCAACACTCGTTCTGAAAAACGACGGAAAAATATATGCAAACGGAAGGGAGCTGACCTGATGGATACAGAGCTTGATTTCAGCGGAGATCTGAAAGAGGGCGAGGACGGCGCGCCATGTACCGTAACAGGCACGGACGAGCTTCGACAACGGCTTTACATAATGCTCAGTGCAAGGCGCGGACAGTTTATCTATGACAGAGAGCTTGGCAGCGACATTTATCTCGTAAAGGACGGCACCGAGGACGAAATATGCGGAGCCGCACGCGACGCGCTTGCTTCATTACCCGAAGCCGAGGTCACGGGTGTTACAAAGGATAATAACGATATTTATGTCGCGGTAGTCTGCGGCAATGAGGAATTTAATATACGGGTAAGAGTTTAATGATGGGAGAGTAATATGGCAGACTCATATAATGATATACTAAGCAGAATGACAAACAAATATACAGAGCTGACGGGTATAGAGCCTGACAATGCAAGCGATACGGCTATCAGACTGAAGCTTCTTGCAGGAGAGATATTTTCGCTCAGCAACGAAATAGCTGTCGCAAGAAATATGATGTTTATAAAAACCGCGTCAGGGGACAAGCTTGACCTTCACGCAGACCAGTACGGCATAAGTCGGAACAGAGGCTGTAAGGCTCACGGACAGATAATGTTTACCCTTGACACGCCGCTTGAATATGACATAACGATACCGCGCGGCACTATATGTACCGTAGCGGACGGCAGTCTGAGGTACGTTACTACGCAGGAGCAAACAATAGAGCGTGCAGGCAGCTTTATACTGGTAAACGCAGAGGCGGAGAACACCGGACGTCAGTATAACGTAAGCTCGCGCAGCGTCAACACGATAGTTACATATTTTTCTGTAGGGATAGGAATAACCAACTCCACAAGCTTTTCGGGCGGCACGGACGATGAGAGCGACGAGGAGCTTAGAAAAAGGCTTACAGAGTATCTGCAAAACAAGCCCAACGGTATGAACAGCGAGTATTTCAGTGCGCTTGCGACGAGCGTAGAGGGCATAGCCTCTGCTGTAGTAGTCAGGGACGAAAACAACACGGGTTTCAGAGTTTATCTCGGCGGCAGAGGAGGCTCTGCGGACGTCGGCGCATTTCAGGAAGCACGCGATCTGATACAGGAAAACCGTCCCGTAGGCGTTGCCGTGACCGTAGTAAGAGCGCTGCCGCTGGAAATTGACCTCAGCATATCCATAGCGGAAAAGGACGGATACCTTTTCAGCGCCGTACGCGACAAAACGGAGGCGGCTATAAGGAATCTGTTCTACTCCTTCGAGCCGGGTACCACGCTGACAGGAGCCGAGATAGGCAGCGCCGTTTTTTCGGTAGAGGGTGTAAGCAACTACAGTCTGAACGGCTTTACGGACAGAACCGTACCCGTGACGCAGATACCTGTTCTTGGTACGCTTACGATCAATTCATTAGTATAATGAAAAGGAGGCAAAAGCTTGAGAGAATACGAATCTATGTGCGAAAAGCTTGATTCCACGGGACTATACGACACGGCGAACTCTATACTTTTACGCGCAGAACTGATGGCATATGCCGAGGGGCTGAACATACTATGGGACGCGATAGAGCTGCTTGTCAGCGAGCCTTTCGTAAGCACTATGGTCTCATACGGTACAACGATGCTGAGCGAGATGCTGAACACCGTTACGCTTGACAACACAAGAGAAGGTATAAAGGCTTCTCACAGAGCCGCTTTATCCATCGGCAAAAACGACTGCACCATATCGTCACTAAATAAATATCCCCCGATCTTTGGTCTCAGCGGAAGCTTTACCGAGGATCTTCAGAACAACCAAATAATCTTTAACTGCACCGACGACCTCACCGAAGAACAATCCGCCCTTTTCGTCACCCGTCTCTCCAAATATATGCCTTGTTGGCTCGGCAGCGTCGGGATTTGACTATTCGACTTTTTTACAGACTAAAAGTATACTACACACAAAGAACGCGTCACCAAAAAATGGTGACGCGTTTTTTGTTATCTGTATTTTGTTATTCGTTGTCTGTCCTGTTATGCGGATACACAAAACAGAGCAAAGAAACATTCACGCCTGCACTGTAAATCAGCACGAGCGGCACTCTGTGTGCCGCGACGCGGAAAAATAGGGACAATAAACCAAGCTCGACCGCGTGCCAAAAGAGTAGGCGGCAACACCAACTACAGTGCGCGAATTGACCGCGGAGGCACTCCGCTGTCTGTTATGCGGATACACAAAACAGAGCAAAGAAACATTCACGCCTGCACTGTAAATCAGCACGAGCGGCACTCTGTGTGCCGCGACGCGGAAAGAGAGGGACAATAAACCAAGCTCGACCGCGTGCCAAAAGAGTAGGCGGCAACACCAACTACAGTGCGCGAATCGCGTGCAGTGTCACACTGCTTTGTTTACGGAACCGAAGAGTTCCATTTTTTCTTTAACGGTAGCCTTGATAGCCTCGAAGCCGGGAGCGAGGAGCTTTCTCGGGTCAAAGCCCTTGCCCTGAAGATCCTTGCCGTCCTCGATGTACTTTCTTGTAGCTTCCTGGAAGGAGAGCTGGCACTCGGTGTTAACGTTGATCTTGGAAACGCCGAGAGTGATAGCCTTCTTTATCATATCAGCAGGTATACCTGTGCCGCCGTGAAGAACGAGGGGCATCTCACCTGTCAGAGCCTGTATAGCATCAAGAGTCTCAAAGCTGAGTCCCTGCCAGTTGTCGGGATACTTGCCGTGAATGTTGCCGATACCTGCTGCGAGCATATCTACGCCGAGATCTGCGATTATCTTGCACTCCTTGGGATCTGCACATTCGCCCATACCCACTACGCCGTCTTCTTCGCCGCCGATAGAGCCTACTTCACACTCGATGGAAAGACCGAGGTTGTGCGCTACGTTAACAAGCTCCTTTGACTTTGCAAGGTTCTCTTCGAACGGATAGTGTGAGCCGTCAAACATTATGGATGTAAAGCCTGCCTTTACACACTTGTAGCAGCCCTCATATGTACCGTGATCCAGATGAAGAGCTACAGGAACGGTTATACCGAGTGACTCGTCCATAGCCTTTACCATAGCGGCAACTGTACCAAAGCCTGTCATATACTTGCCTGCGCCCTCTGATACACCGAGGATAACAGGTGACTTCAGCTCTTCTGCCGTAAGAAGTATAGCCTTTGTCCACTCAAGATTGTTGATGTTGAACTGACCTACTGCATAATGACCGGCTTTTGCTTTTTTAAGCATTTCCGCTGCATTTACTAATGACATTGTAACCACGCTCCAAATTAAATTTTTATTATACTATACGGTCATAACCGTATCTGCACTTCCTATTATACATTATTTCCTCAAAAAGATAAAGACCTTTAGGAAAAAAATATTGCGCAGTGCCCGGGCTGTCAATTCGCGGCGCAGTGCCTGCGCGGTCAAATCGCGCACTCGAATTGGTGTTGCCGCCTACCTTTTTGGCACGCGGTCGAGCAGGGTTTATTGTCCCCTTCTTTCCGCGCCGTGCGCCCGAAGGAAGTGCCCTTGGGGTACCGCACAGGGCGGCACTTGACGCTGGCTTGGAGTAAAAACAAGTATTTTTCTCTACTCTACTCATTATCTCCGAGAAAACAGCACAGCAAGTCCGACATGAGCTTCTCACGATAATTTTTAAGTTTTAAATGTTAAGTTTTCAGTTTTCAGTTAGCGTAGCGCACAATGCACATTGCACATTGGTTTTACTTTCCTTACTGACACAATAATGCCGATATAATGCTTACAGCCTTTTCTGCGGCGGATCTGCTGAATACACTGTATTCCACACCGTCATCCTCCGGGCTTATGCTGTCGGATATGCTTCTCAGTATCCCGAAGGGCACCTTGTTTATATAGCAGACATGTCCTATGCTGCCGCCCTCCATCTCGCAGGCAAGGGCGTGAAAGCTTGTGTGAAGCTCCTTACGGTTGTCGTTGCCGCTTATAAACCTGTCGCCGGTCGCTACGGTACCCACAACATAGTCTTTTATTCCTACAGAGTCGCACGCAGCCGACAGCTTTTCTATAAGTCCCTCATCGCACGGAAGATATATTATGTTTTCCTCCGGCAGGAACAGAGTTCCTCTTTCGTCACCGATAGCGGTTGTATCCATATCGTGCTGTACTACATTTTTTGCTATAACAATGCTGCCGATACCCGTTTTAAGGCTTGTGCCGCCGCCGATACCGGTATTTATTATTTCGTCCGGTGAATATCTGAGTATCATAGTCTGTGTGGCGATCGCCGCGTTTACCTTGCCGATACCGCATTTACATACTACACATTCGTTTTTACCGAGCTTGCCTTTGGTAAAAACCGTACCGCTTATCGTTTCCTCGGTCTTGTCCGTCATTTTTTCCGTTATTCCGCGGACCTCTATGTCCATAGCTCCGATTATACCTATCATTTTTATTACTTCCTTTCTTATTCTAAATTTCCCGTAGCATACATCAGCGCCGATATTGCCGCCAAGGGCGCTGTCTCTGCTCTTAGTATCCGTTTGCCGAGCGTTGCTCTTTTTGCGCCGCTCTTTGTCAGCAGCTCTACCTCGCGCTCTTCAAAGCCGCCCTCGGGCCCCGTAAATATTGCTATGCTTTTTGGTACAGGGGAGATAAGCTCTCGAAGTGTCGCTCCGCCCCCCTCATAAAACAGGATACAAAGCTCAAAGTCCGGCAGCATAGCCGCAGCTTTGTCAAGTCCGACAACAGGAGCCACCTCGGGGATATAAGCCCGTCTTGACTGCATTGCCGCAGCGGCAGCTATTTTTTGGTAGCGCAAAAGCTTTTTTTCCGCCGCTTTTTTATCCGGACGGGATATACACCTGTCGGTAAGGGTCGGTACTATTCTGTGAACGCCAAGCTCTATGCTTTTCTGAATAACATTTTCAAGCTTGTCGCCCTTAGTCAGAGCAGCAAAAAGTGTTATCTCGGTGTTTGCCTCGTTCTGACATTCCTTTTCGGAGGTACAGCGCACAAGCACTCCCTCGTTTGTTATCCGTTCTATCACGCACAGGTGCTCTATCCTGTTTTTATCGCACAGGGTCAGCATTTCTCCCACGGACAGTCTGAGGGACTTTGTTATATGGTTCGCGTCCTCGCCTGTTATGAGGTGAGTTTCTCCGACGATATTATCAAAAAACCAATCCATTATAATTCTCCTGAAGTAATAGTTTTCAGAAAAGGGGGTTCATATGCTTTATGCAACAGTCTCTGTTTCGTTATCGTTATCATCAGCACTGACAGCCGTTTTGGGCGAATGATCCTTTTTTCTTTCCTGCTTACGGACAACGGTACGTTTCAGCCGCTGAAGGCGAAAGCGGTTATATCTCTGAATAACGGCGAACGGCAGGTTACCGACAATGAGGAATATTGTTAGCAGGGCAGCCATCGCCGGGTCATTAAGAGCAAACAGAACGAATGCAAAGAAGCAATTCATAGTATGGTTCCACTCCGCGCGGCACGTTTCCATAATAAACTCATCGAGATAACGTACAGAGAGGTCATCAAGGTGGCTTTTAGAGAAGCCGTCCTTATCAATATGCTGAGGGAGCATATCCTTCCATTTATTGATCTTTAAAGCGTCGTTATATATTCTGCCGCCTTTTTCCCATTTATGTTCTTTGAACATCCGGCGTTTTGGATCAAAAAATATTTTTGGGCTAAGAAATCTACACAGAAAAAACGTCAGGTAATGCCAAACTGTGCCCAGCATTATATTTACAAGCAGCACATTCAGTACCGGTTGCTCTCTCAACACCTATCCCTTTCCTCCTTTCTAATTATATTCCCCGGTGCCCGTCCCGTCAAGCGGCGGCGCGTGGCGGAGTGCCTCCGCGGTCGATTCGCGCACTCGGGTGGGTGTTACCGCCTACCTTTTTGGCACGCGGTCGAGCTTGGTTTATATTCGTGCACCGTCCGCGTCACGCCGCTCGGGGCGGCGCTCGTGCTGGTTTTTGTTGGAGGCTGATATGTTTGTCTATTTTGTTTATCGTCTCCGACTTTTAATAATTTACTGAAGACTGAAAGCATAAAGCTAAAAAACAAATAATGATCATAGTAACTCACATCATACTCGCTGTACTGTTTTTTTGGAAACAATAAGTAGAGTAGATAAATATACTTATCTCCACCATAAAGCAGCGCTAAGCGGCACCCTGAGTGCCGTGACGCGGACACAGAGGTACAATAAACCAAATTCGACCGCGTGCCAACAAGGTAGGCGGTAACAAAAACTACAGTGCGCGAATTGACAGCGCAGGCACTGCGCCGTGACGCGGAATGAGAGGTAAAATAAACCAAATTCGTACGCGTGCCAACAAAGTCGGTGGGTAATACTGACTTGAGTGCGCGGATTTGGGTGCAGCGTCACGCTGCCGCGAATCGACCGCGGAGGCACTGCGCTTGACTGAAAAATAAATAATGATTGTGAGAAACTCACATTAAACTCGCTGTAATACTTTGTGGAGACAATAAGTAGAATAGACAAACCTATTTACCTGCACAACAATGTAGCACGAGCGGCACCCTGAGTGCCGTGACGCGGAATGAGAGGTAAAATAAACCAAATTCGTACGCGTGCCAACAAAGTCGGTGGGTAATACTGACTCGAGTGCGCGGATTTGGGTGCAGCGTCACGCTGCCGC
>JAHKXX010000285.1 GCA_020627425.1 bacterium | reverse complement strand
TTTTAACGCTAAACAAGCGACAGCTTTTTAGCTATCGCTTGTCATATTCTCTTATTCTGTTTTATTCGGGTTTACCCCAACTATTGACAGAGAGCCATAATAACTTGGGGGTACCGTTATATAACCCCAAATCTACGGCTTACCTTTGCTTGTCGTAAGCAAAGATTTTTACAGCACAAAAAAGCCCCGGGGCTGATGCCTCGGGGCTTTCGGTTACTTTTTAAGATTACTCGCTACACTAACTAAGATTAGTTGTTAGGATACAGAGTACCAAATGTTGTGTTCATAGCAAGCTGTGTGTTACCAGCGTCAACGGAGCCGTCGTCACCAACGTATGTAATTGTACCGTCTGTTGTGCTGTACTGATAGTCAGCTATCTTTGTAGAATCGAACTGGCCTGTAAGACCGCTGTACTGAACAGCCTCATTAACTGTGAGAAGCTTAGCAGCATTCTTCAGTGTGCTCTTTGCAGCGTTAGCAGCGGGAAGGTTAGCACTTACGCCACCCTTGTTGCTGTTGTTGATTGTACCGGAAACAACGCCTGCATAGAAATCCTTACAAGCTGCGTCAAGCTGTGAAGCATTTGATGAACCTGAGGAGTTAGATGCACTGTTGATGATACCGATAACTGAGGGGATAGCGATAGCTGCGAGGATTGCAAGGATAGCAATTACAACTACGAGCTCAACGAGTGTGAAACCTTTTTTGCTCTGCTTAGCGAGCATTTTCTGCTGAAGTGTCATGATGAATTACCTCTTTCTTAAATAAAATATTTTTTGAACAACACTCTGAAGGGGAGGAGTGTTTGTTCTTATCGTGTCTATATATTAACTCTTTATTAACAAAATGTCAATACTTTTTTTTAATATTTTTAAATTCTTAATGTAAAAGAATGGTAATTACTTTTGTATAAAGTCAACAAAGGGTACAAAAAATACGCCATATTAGTACCTAAAATATTACTTTAGTATTAATATTTATCCCATTTTTTATCCTTTTGTCGTCAATAAATTTTTAATCTTATTAATCATTTGTTCATAAATTATTCAAAAGCCCGGTGCCCGGGCAGTCAATTTGCGGCGCAGTGCCTGCGCTGTCAATTCGCGGCGCAGTGCCTGCGCGGTCGATTCGCGCACTGTTGTTTTCGTTACCGCCTACCTTTTTGGCACGCGGCGCAGTGCCTGCGCGGTCGATTCGCGCACTGTTGTTTTCGTTACCGCCTACCTTTTTGGCACGCGTACAAACTTGGTTTATTATCCCTCTCCGTCCGCGTCACGGCGCACAGGGCGCCGCTCGTGCTGGTTTTGAGTGAAGGCGAGTATATTTCTCTGCACAAACCCCTCTGTCACTCCGCTTTGCTCCGTGACATCTCCCCTAGAGGGGAGACTTTTTTTAGGATTTAAGCTGTTTTTTAAAGCCTCCCATTTAGGGGAGGTGGCACGAAGTGCCGGAGGGGTTTTGTCGCGGCGCATTTACTGTGAGTTCATATGTTTGCACGCGTCGGAGTTTGACTCTGCGACTTTTTTCACAGACTAAAAGTGTACTACACACAAAAAACGCGCCACCGATCGGCGACGCGTTAATAAACAAATTCTATTATCAATTCTTTTTTGCAGATACACAAAACAGAACGGAGAATTATACTCGCCTGTACTTCGTAGCAGCGACAAGTGCCGCCCTGTGCGGCACGGCGCGGACTAAGTGGTATAATAAACCAAATTCGAGACGGTGCTTTATAGTTGGCGGTAACAAAAACCAGCCACGCT
Source organism: bacterium (assembly GCA_020627425.1). Classification (GTDB taxonomy): domain Bacteria; phylum Bacillota; class Clostridia; order Oscillospirales; family Acutalibacteraceae; genus UBA1213. The sequence continues at coordinate 13,903 of JAHKXX010000285.1, read as the reverse complement.
GCGGCGTGCCGTGCACGCCCTTGCCGCTGTGCGGCAAGAGAGAGTCGACCGCGGAGGCACTCCGCTAGAGGATTACTTCGCCTTCGGTGGACATACCGGCGAGTGCAGCGTTGGATTCGTCAGTGTCGATGTGCATAGCAGGAGCGAACTTGGGACTTACACGGATAACAACATCGTCAAAGATAAGCTTTCTGCCTTCGCCGCCGACAGCTACTTTTACTATCTGCTTGTCCTGTACACCAAATTCCTCTGCTGCTTCGGGGGTAAGGTGTATGTGCCTTTTTGCAGCGATAACACCACAGGCAATTTCTACTTCGCCCTTGGGGCCTACCAGCTTGCAGCCGGGGGTACCGTCTATGTCGCCGGACTCTCTTACAGGAGCGTTTATGCCGAGCTTTCTTGCTTCACTGAGTGATACCTCTACCTGATCGGCTGTTCGGACAGGTCCGAGAATGGAAGCTGCCATTTCACCCTTGGGACCAACTATTGTAACCTTCTCAAAGGATACGAACTGTCCGGGCTGGGAAAGATCCTTCTTCTTTGTAAGCTCTGCGCCTGTGCCGAAAAGCTTCTCGAGAGTCTCCTGTGTAACGTGTACGTGTCTTGCGGATGTTTCAACTAATACCTTCATTTTGAATAACTCCATTCGTAAAATATTTTATACATCTATTTTACTACCCATTTGCAAAAGTGTAAAGACTTTGTTAATAAAAAAATCCCTGCCTAAGCAGGGATCCCAATGGTATCAACTTAAGGTTTCAGGTTCGCTGCCGTAAGGCAGCGAGGCACATTTTATATCGACTGAGCCGACAGGCGAGACAGCGAATGAATAATATACGCAACCGTGCAGAAGAAATTGTCAAGAATGAATTGATATATGAATAAACTAACCGGGCGAAGGTGGTTTCCCATCTTCGCCCGATATTTTTTATGCCAAATTGAGCTAGCTTAATCCGCGATCATTCTAAATATATTCAATTCATTTCATCGAGCGTATCTCCGATATCACCGTCAACACAAACCGACTGTATGGCGATTTCCTCAGGACAATACGCCTCGTTGTAATTTAGACACGCGTAAGCGGCTTTATCATTTGTCAGCGTCATTTGCCAGAACGGATATTTTATTATTACAGGCGTATTCGAGCCTACGCCGAGCTCCAGATAGAGGACTCGGTCGTTTTTGTGCTTTTTGAGGAAATCGGCATACGCCGCCGACGCTCTGTGCCAACCTTTGTCCTCGACAAAGCTGTCGTCACTTCTGAGGTTCATCACAACGTCGCTGCCATCATCGGGGCATTTGGGAATAAGCGCGGCAGGAATTCGCATTTGAATATTTCTGTCGTCGGGAGGTCGGAAACCACCGTTTTTATCTTTGACAAAGCCCTGCGCCTCGATCGCGTGGTACACCCATTCTTCGTTGTCGTAGGTCTTTTGCAGCTTTCGGTCCACACTCTGGAACAAGCCGTAATCGCCCTGCGTATAGAACAGGCGTGCTTTGTCAAATCCGGCACGCTGAAACTGGTGATCGACATTTGTTGTGATAACAAAATAGTTCTTGTCTTTTACAAGCTCCGACAGCTTTTGGTATACCGGCTTTGGAGGATCGACATAGCGGTTGAAATAGATGTGCCTTGCCCACCACGCCCAGCGCGTTTCTTCATCGGGAAAGGGATAGAAACCGCCGGAGTACATATCGGTTATTCCGAAATGCCGTTTATAATCAAAGAAATATCGGTCAAAGCGTACGCCCGAATATGTCAAGCCCGCCGAGGTGGACAGCCCGGCGCCTGCTCCAATCACGATTGCATCGGCGTTTGTCAATTCATTCTTCAGTCTTTTAAGCTGTTCCTCTCTTGTGCCGATACCGTGGGAAACGCGCTTGAATACACGCAGAGCGTTCAGCCCTTTTTCTATTGTTTCCTGATAGCCATTCGGTAAATAATCATATCTATCTTTCACCAATATCACCTCGTATAATTGCTCCTGCTGGGCACACGGAATAGCAGTTGCCGCAATGCAGACAATGCTCCTGCTTGATTTCAAAAGGAATCTTATTTGCTTTTATGCAGCTTTGCGGACAGACATCGACACAACTGCCGCAGCCAATACAATTATCGGTTATCAAATACCCTTCTTGTTGCTTTTGCGCGTTACCGAAGGAGAACAACGCTCTCTCAATTGGCTTTTTGCTGAGGTCGAACCATTCGCCGTTGCCCTCACAGAGCTTGAATACTGTCAGAGCCTGTCTGCTCTGCTCAGTTGGGTAGATTTCATTCATATAAGGATTCTTTGCAAATAGCTTTGTCAGATGACCGGAGCCGATTTCCTTTACCTTGCCGCGCACGGAAACAGCGACACAGGACATTGTATCCTTACCCTTGATACCCGTTAGCGCCATATACTCTTTTTCCTTTAACCGCGTATAAAAGCTCTTGCCCTTTGCGGTCAGAAAATACAAGCCGCTTTCGTCATAATCCATCATATCAATGGCTGCGGTCACGGGTAAGCCTTCATCATCTACCGTAGCGACAATAACTGTGTGGATTTCTTCAACGATGAAGCTTAAATAGTCGATTGTTTTCATCGGTTTTTCAGCTCCTTAACAGCTTGCTGTATATAGCGTAATCATCATCCTTGAACACATTGAAGATGACCTTTATATCACTTTTTGTTGTTTTTTTATGCCTCTTTACGGTTGATATGGCAATCTCTGCTGCCTCTCTCTGCGGAAACCCGAACACGCCCGTGGAGATACAGCAAAAGGCGATACTGTCAACGCCGTTTTCCTCGGCGAGCTTCAGGCAGGAGAGATAGCAGCTTTTGAGTAGTTCACAATGCTGTTCGTTCAACTTTCCGCTGACGATCGGTCCGACCGTATGGATAATGTATCGGCACGGCAAATTATAGGCAGGCGTGATTTTTGCCTGACCTGTCGGCTCGTCATGCCCCTGCTCGTGCATTATCTCGTTGCAGTCACGCCTGAGCTGGATCCCCGCAAAGGTATGTATCGCATTATCAATACAGCCGTGACAGGGATTGAAACAGCCGAGCATTTGTGAGTTTGCGGCGTTGACAACAGCGCCGCATTTCAGCGTTGTAATATCGCCCTGCCAAAGATAAATACCATCTTGAACAGGCTCTAAATCCGCTAAATCCGTGATTCCCTTGCGGCGGTTTTCCTCCTGAAAATAAGCGTCTTGGATTTTCAAAAATTCTGCACTTGTATCTTTTGGCATACGGATATTAAAAAGCGAGCGCAATAACCGCTTTTGATTATATTCGTCTGTCGGTATTTCGATTCTTTCTCCGCTTTCGGAGAGCAGATATTCAATTAAGAATAATCGTCTTTTAGTCTGTGTCATCATAAACGCCCTCTTTCAAAAAAGTGCCCTGCCATTATCATAACGGCAGGGCATTTAAAAGTCAATGCATTACTTTCTGACGACGCTGATCCTCTGCTGAATATGGTCGCCCTTTTCGATTTCGTCAACCATAGCAATCGCATAGTCGGCGTAGGAGATTATGCTCTCGCCGCGAGAATTGAGCGTCAGTTCCTCGCCGGCTAAGATATACTTGCCGCTTCTCTCGCCGTCTGCTTGAAAATCACCCGCAGGGCTAATGAAAGTCCATTTGACATCGTTGCGTTTTCTTAGTTCTTCGAGCTCCTGACCCTGCGCATTGGCAAGCGGAAGGAAGATAGCAGGAAAGTCTGCGCCGTCCTTGACCTGAACGGTGTGCTCGGAATTGACATACAGGCTACCGGCACCGCCTACGATTAGAAGTCGTGTGTTTGTGCCGGAGAGAACGTCGCAAAGGTGCTGAGAAGTCGTAACATGCATGGGCTGTTCTTCATCCTTCCATGCACCGAAGCCGTCAACTACCGCGTCGAAGTCTGCGAGATCCTCTTTTGTCAAATCCATTATATCCTTCTGCACATAATCTGTGGCGGCGGTTTTATTCTCTGCGTCACGTCCAAACGCTTTGACCTCAAAGCCTCTGTCAAGCGCTTCCTTGATGACTTTCTGTGCGACTCTGCCGTTTGCTGCTACTACTGCTAATTTCATGTTATGTACCTCCGTAAAAAAGATTTCGTGTTATTGTAACCCCTCTTGTTACAATAACATTATAGCACAGCTATGTTGTAATGTCAAGGGTTACAACAAATTTTTTCAAAAATATTTCGCACTCGATCATGAGTGCGAAGTCTGCTCTAAATATTTGTTTGTATCATTAAAAATATCTTCAAGCGTAATGCTCTGCATTTCCTTTTCCATAGCGCGCTGTATTTGTTCCAATCGACCGTCGAGAACAGGATGGATGCTCCTGCCGACAGGGCAATCCGGATTTGGATTCTCGTGGAAGTGAAATAGCTTGCCGCCGTCAAGGCTCTCTACCGCGTTGAAGACATCGAGCAGGGTGATCTCACCAGGCTCTTTGGCAAGGCTCGCACCGCCCGATCCTCGCTTGACCTCGATCAACCCGGCTTCTTTGAGCTGACCGAGCAGTTTGCGAATGATAACGGGATTGACCTGAATACTCGAAGAGAGAAAATCGCTTGTAATCTTGTACTCGCCCTCAAAGGTTTTGATACAGCTGAAAATATGGATCGCTATCGTGAATCGGCTTGAAACCTGCATATGATCATCTCCGATACTGATTATAACATTAATGCGTTGTAAAGTCAAGTATTACAACTCGCTAATGCTTTAATTAATTTATTCTATAAAAACGTATTTATCTGTTAATGATCTCCGAACGAACGGAGTTGAAAAACGCCGCGTATTTTTGCTTGTCCTCATCAAAACGGAAGATGTCAAATGCGACCTGCTCGCCGGCACCGGCGAAGTTATAAACGGTATGCAAAAAAACCTTGTCGCCGTCCTCAAACGCGCGGATATTCTCTACAGTGGTCTTTACGGGAGCGGCTCCGAGAGCCTGAACCGCTCCAACAAAAGCGTCTCTGCCTGTACCGAATGCGAGATTGTGCTGAATATAGCCCTCTGCGAGAAGCGAAGCCGCCTTTGTAAAGTCGGGCGAAACTTTTATATTTTGTTAGGAGGGACAATAAACCAAACTTGTACGCGTGCCAAGAAAGTAGGCGGCAACACAAACTACAGTGCGCGAATTGACAGCGCAGGCACTGCGCCGCGTGCCAACAATGTAGGCGGCAACACTAAGCAGAGTGCGCGAATCGACAGCGCAGGCACTGCGCCGCCGGTCAGAATTTGCGGTATTTCTTTACGGGACGCTTGCTCTTTCTTCGTTTGTTGTATATAGATATAACTATCAGATAGGAAATAAACAGAACGGCTATTATTATCACCGATACTATAAACCAGCCCGAGGTCACCAGGTTTTTTATGCCGTCAAGAGCAGTCAGCAGCTCGCTGCGGTCTACGCTTTCCGAGGCGATGAGGTCTATCGTCGCAAGCTCTTTGTTCGCATAGCTGAGAGTTACCTTTCCTACCTTGTCGCCCTCCTTTATCGGCGCGTCAATGCTGTCGGGTATGTCAAAGCTACGGTCTATGCTCGAAATATCAACTTCCGCGGGTAATATTGTTGAAAAGCTTTTTGCAGGGGTAAGCTGCATGGTGTCCTTGTTCCACGCGTAGTTCAGCTTTATTTCCTTTACAAGATCGTTCTTGTCCAGAAGAGTCTTTATTTGCAGATTATCAAATGCCCATTCATACAGATTTTTTGAATCTATCATAGCTCCGTTTTCGTATGGCTCTCCGTTTGCGTCCTCATACGGCGCGCCGAATGCAACGCACAGATATGTATACCCGTCGCACACCGCCGTGGAAACAAGACAATAGCCCGAATCGTTTCCGGTAGAGCCTGTTTTTATTCCGCGCGCATAAGGATAATAATAATCTCCGCCGCGAACCTCGTCTATCATAGAATTGGTCGTTATCAGATATCTGTCCTCTCCCAGACAGTCCGACACGGCTGTGTTGGATATATCGGAAAAATACGGAAGCTTCAGAGCATACTTCGTTATCTTTGCCATATCCTCTACGGTGGTATAATGATTCGGATCGTTCAGTCCGTGAGGATTTGAAAAGTGGGTGCTGCTGCAGCCAAGCTCCTTTGCCTTGTCGTTCATCTTTTGTACAAAGCTGTCTATGTTTCCCTTGCCTACATAGTCCGCGAGTACCATCGCCGCGTCGTTGCCGGACGGTATCATAAGACAGTGCAAAAGCTGATATATGGTCAGCTTTTCGTTGTCCTTCAGTCCTGCTATAGAGCTGCCCGTGCCGTTCAGCTTGTCGAGAACAGCCGGCTTTACCGTGACGGTGGTGTTTTTCAGATCATCAATGCTTTCTACCGTGATAATATAAGTCATGATCTTTGTGGTAGACGCCGGATAGCAGCGCGAGTGCGGATCCTTTGTATAGACTGTAAGTCCCGTGTCCAGATTTTCAAGATATATGGAACGGCACGAGGTGTTGAAATTTATATTAAACTCCGCAGCCTTTGCATTTGCAGACCCAAACGCAAAAAACGAACAGAGCATTATAACAACCGCAAGTAAAAATGCTGTCGGTTTCTTCATAAAACCATGTCACTCCCGAATTAATAATGTTACACAATATATTTTACATTATTTCGTCGAAAAACACAAATATAATTATGCTGAAATTTGGGGTATATTCATCAGTGAATTGTAGTAATTATATTGATGTTCCTTTTTAATGTATGCTCTTGTATCAATTGTCAACCAAATTTTATAATACAGGTTGACAATTGTTTTTATTTATAATATAATACAAAGGTCAACGGGCATAAAGCCCCAAAAAACAAAGAAAGCAGGGAAAAAATGGAAAACACGGAAAACACAAAGACAAAAGAGCCGCACAAACTAAACAAGAGAGTGACAGATCTGATCTATATTGCATTATTTACAGCGATAATAGCGGTATGTTCACAGATCTCGATACCCACAGCGATACCGTTCACACTACAGACGCTCGGAGTTTTTTTAGCAGGCGGATTACTCGGGTGGAAGCGCGGAGTAACGAGTGTAGTAATATATTTGTTATTAGGTCTTGCGGGAGTACCCGTTTTTGCAAACTTCAAATCAGGAGTCGGCGCACTGCTCGGAGTAACCGGCGGATACATAATAGGCTTTATTTTTACGGCATTTATAGTAGGATTTATGTGTGACAAGCTTGGGCGGAAGCTATGGGTAGTTATAGTTTCCATGCTATTAGGTCTTGCGGTATGTTATCTGTTCGGCACCATATGGTTTGTCATAGTATGGAACGGTAACGCCGAGCTTGTCTCGAGCAAGGGTGGTATGAGCTTTTTAGCCGCAGTAGGCACCTGTATGGTACCCTATCTGCCATTTGACGCAGCAAAGATCGCCGTAGCGGCTGTCATAATCAATCGTCTTGACAAAACAAAGATCATGCCCGGGGAAAAATAATTAATACTGAAGACTTAAGACTGAAGAAGTAATAATGCTTTCGATAAAGCAAATATTTAAATCAATACCGCACAAAGACAATGCACAGATTTGGTGCTATCTTTGTGCGGCATTTTTTTGATCTTTACTGTGATGCAAAAACGCACCACCGTCACGGTGATGCGTTTTTTCGTAAGAAATAATATTAAACCTTTCTGATGATAATAAAGGGGGTCAGCTCGTCATCCTGACCTGCCGGGTTGTCACCGATAAGACCCTTTACATAGTCCTCGCTTTTTTCGCTGAGGTCGGGAGACACACCGAGTATCTCTATGTTAAGGTCATTGGCATCGGCGAGGATACAGCTGTAGCCAAGCTCGTCCTTTATGTTTTTGCATACCTTTTCAGGCTCTCGGGGATTGAGTACGGCAAGCGTATGATATGTTTCAAAAGCGGAGTGACTGTAGAATCCGTCGATACCTGCGACATCCTGACCGACTATTTCGTAGAAAATACCGTGCTTATGGAAGAGTTTACCAACTGCACTACAGAACGAAGCCCAGAGCACAAGCGGCAGTCCCTTCATATCTATGGCAAGCTGTAGCTTGTAGGGTTCATTCATACCGATACCTGCGGACGACTTCATTGCGAACTTTGACAGAAATTTTGCCCAGAAACCAAGCTTTACATCCTTCATTTCAACGGTATTATCCTGACACATTGATATTACCTTTTCGCTCATGCTTATTATATCGCCCTCTTTATACAGAGGCTCGATATACTGCTTGAGCACCTTCAGATAATCCTCTCCGCGCTGTACGAAGTGAGTTGCTACGGCATATCTCTGATACTTTTCGCCATCTACTTCTATTTCACCGCGAATATAGTACACATGCCCGTCCTTTTCTCTCTTTGATTCCTGATTATTTTTTATATGTCTGTCCTCGCTCATATTTAACATACTCCATTCTCTATTGCCTTTTTAATATCTATTTTCCGCTTTATATAATACTACTCTTATACCTTAAAATCAATCCCCTTTCATCTCTTTTAAACATCTTGCAGTTTTTTCTCTCATCCCCACGAAATTTTCGTTAATCTTCCCCAGCGGAGTGCCCTAGTCAGCGTGACGCTGGCGCAGTGCCTGCGCTGTCAATTCGCGCACTCAAGTGGATGTTACCGCCTACTTTCTTGGCACGCGTACAAACTTGGTTTATTGTCCCTCTCCGTCCGCGTCACGGCGCTTACGCGCCGCTCGTGCTGGTTTTATAGTGGAGGCGAGTATAATTCTTTACTCTACTCATTGTCTCCAAATAATCGACACAGCAAGTATAATGTGAGCTTCTCACAATCATTTTTAAATTTTCAGTCTTAAGTTTTAAGTCTTCAGTAAACACAAAAAGCGCGCCACCGTTTGGTGACGCGTTTATAGAGAAATTTTATCAGTCATTCTGTTTTGTAATACACAAAACAGAATAGACAAATATACGTGCCTTTACTGCGCAGACACTGCGCTGGACTGCTCGCCGTTTACGAAGAACATCTTTGACTCCATATCATAGGCAGAGTCAAATTTCTTGCCCTTGTACTCGGCTTTTGCATCAGTACCGTTCATAGCGGTGATCTTTACAAGATCTACCTTTCCGTCATTTCTGATATAAGCATCTGCATAAAACATATTATTTCCTCCTGTCTTGCATTTAGCAATACATATTATCCTTTTTCTTCCTACGCGTACTATGTTACCATATTGCTTTTTTAAAAACAAGAGAATATTTTATTAAACTTGTATAACCAGCGCGGTTGATTTTAGTGCAATATTGCTAAACACAGAGAATATTGCCCACAAAAGTTCACCTTAAACTCTGATTATTGTAGATGATGTTGTTTAGGGATACGGATAGGAGGGTACCATATCGGAAATATAGATATAAAGAAACAAGGCTCTCCGAAAGCGGAAAGCCTTGATAAAGTCGATAAATATATAATTATCTCTTGGAGAACTTTTCTAACGTAAAGGTTGGCTTGTTTACAGGGCTTTTGCATTGTTTTGTTGCTTGTATGTTGTGTGCGGAGGACGTCTCACTCCTCTGTTTTAGTTTCCAGTCTCTTTATCTCTCTGTCAAAATCAGAAATAATCTTTTGTGTTTTATTAAACCCCTCATATTCGCTGTATGCTTTTTCCAACGCTCTTTTGTGAGAAATCTTGCCGTTGTCTGGGAGGATATTATAGCGGCGGAACGCTAAGAATTCATTAACGCTGCTTTCAAACTCTTCCATTGTAAAAGTATTCTCACGCTCAATCAAATCCTCTATGTAATCAAAGTAGCCTGAGACTGCCCGCTCTAACTGACGGATTTGCTTTTCCTCTAAATAATTCTTAGCGATACTTACATCGGATTTTAAAATTCGTCCGTCGGGAGCATTCTTCCAAGTAGTCAACCCCATATGCTCCTTGCGCTTGTCGGCACTGTCATAGATGATTTCTGCGGCAGTCTGATTGGTGATTGCATAGTGGAACTTGTTCTGAACGGTAGCGTAAAAGCGTTTTGTTACATCGGATGTTTTGTCGTAATCAATGCTGCACTCTGCAAAAATATCTGTGATTTGCTGCCAGATTCTACGCTCACTTGTACGGATAGAGCGTACTCTTTCAAGCAACTCTCTGAAATAGTCCTTACCGAAAGCAGCAGTTCCTTGCTTGAGTCTGTCGTCATCAAGTGCAAAGCCTTTGATCATATATTCTTTCAAAACGCTCGTTGCCCACTGCCTGAAATGAGTTGCTCGCTTGGAGTTGACACGATAGCCAACGGAGATAATTGCGTCGAGGTTGTAAAAATCCACATTTCTTTTTACACTTCTGCTTCCCTCTGTTTGAACTATTTCCATTTTGGAAACAGTTGAACTTTGGTTCAACTCGCCATCATCAAAAATATTTGCAAGATGTTTTGAAATAGCAGGTATATTAACCCCAAATAACTCTGCCATTGATTTTTGTGTCAGCCAGATCGTATCGTCCTTTATCACAGCGTTGACGGACACTTCCTCGTCAGCCGCCTTGTAAATCAAAAAATCAAATCCGTTGCTCATTATCACACCTCTGAAACAAGTAAGTATTTTACCATTAACAGATCAATATTTCAATATTAAGAAAACAAGGCTCCCCGAAAGCGGAAAGCCTTGATAAAGTCGATAAATATATAATTATCTCTTTGAGAACTGCGGAGCACGACGGGCAGCCTTGAGACCGTATTTCTTTCTTTCCTTCATACGAGGATCACGGGTCAGGAAGCCTGCTTTTTTCAGCTTCGGACGAAGGTTCTCGCTGTCATACTGCAAAAGTGCTCTGGATATGCCGTGACGGATGGCGCCTGCCTGTCCTGTTACACCGCCGCCTGCTACTCTGCATACAACATCAAACTGCCCCTCTGTATCCGTAAGGTTAAGAGGCTGACGAACGATAAGCTTCAGAGTTTCAAGTCCGAAATAATCGTCTATATCTCTGTCATTTATGGTTACCTTGCCGGTACCCTTGTAAAGTCTTACTCTTGCAACAGAGCTTTTTCTTCTGCCTGTGCCGTAAAAATATGGTGTCTTGTCATACATAATGTGTTGCCTCCTCCCTTATTATTCGATAACGATGGGCTGCTGTGCCTCGTGCTTGTGCTCGCTGCCCTGATAAATATGAAGTCTTGTCAGTGCTTTTCTGCCTATTGTGTTTGCAGGGATCATACCCTTTACTGCAAGCTCCAGTGCAAGCTCGGGCTTGTTAGCCATAAGGTTGTCATAGCGTACAGCCTTCATATGACCTACATAGCCTGTGTGATGATAGTAGAATTTCTTTTCGAGCTTCTTGCCTGTGAGAACTGCCTTTTCAACATTTGTTACTATTACAAAGTCACCGCAGTCTACATGAGGCGTAAATGTTGTCTTGTTTTTGCCGCGAAGAAGGTCTGCAACCTGAACAGCAAGTCTGCCCAGAGGCTTATCGGTAGCGTCTATAACATACCACTTGCGCTCAACTTCGCCTGCTTTTGCCATAAAAGTTGACATAGCGTAATTCCTCCCTGATTTATCTTTTATCTTGTTATTATACAGTCGACAAGGTTTCCCTTTATCGGAACAGTAATGATAATAACACACTTATTCAGAGAAGTCAAGCATTTTTTCATATTTTTTAATTTACAATTCCAACCGCTCCGTTATTCTCCGTTTTTCTCTATTATTGTCATTTATGCTCATACTCTATTGTAGATATTTAAACAGAACAAACACACTTGCCTTTGCTCTGCCGGTGTATAACTAATATAAGTGACTCCTCTGCGACAAACAGAATTGATCGCAGAGGAGTCAAAGGAAAGGAGTTTTAAAAAACTTAAAAGCAGTATTATTGCATATAATGTTGTAGATCCAATAAAACAGAGCACTACTCCGCCCTGGAATCAAGAACATCAATGTATTTGCTAAATAATTGGCGAAATGTGCCGCTGTCAAGAGACTCGCGTATTTTCAGCATAAGCGTGTTGTAAAAATATATGTTGTGCATTACGCATAACCGCATAGCAAGCATCTCGCCGCTTTTGAAAAGATGACGTATATATGCACGCGAGAAATTGCGGCATACCGGACAGTCACACTCAGTGTCAAGCGGAAGCTCGTCAAGAGCATAGCGTTCGTTCATCATATTGCGGCGTCCGCTCCATGTAAAGACGTTTGCGTGCCGTGCGTTTCTTGTCGGCATAACACAATCAAACATATCTATGCCTCTCGCTACAGCCTGTAGTATGTTGACCGGGGTGCCGACCCCCATCAGGTATCGCGGCTTGTCCTGCGGCATATATTCCTCGGTAACGTCCAATATATGATACATCTCTTCGGCAGTCTCGCCTACTGCAAGTCCGCCTACTGCATAGCCGTCAAGGTCAAGCTCGCGTATTTTTTTCATATGCTCAATACGCAGATCGTCAAAGGTCGCGCCCTGATTTATACCGAACAGCATTTGCCGTGGGTTTATCGTGTCCTCCATACTGTTCAGCTCGTCCATTTTTGTTTTGCATCGGCACAGCCAGCGGTATGTGCGGTCGCACGATTTTTTTGTATAGTCGTATACGGCAGGATTTTCAATACATTCATCAAACGCCATCGCTATAGTGGAACCAAGGTCTGACTGTATCTGTATACTCTCCTCGGGACCCATAAATATACGGTGTCCGTCTATATGAGAGGCAAAGGTCACGCCCTCTTCCTTTATGTTGCGCAGCTTTGCAAGTGAAAACACCTGAAATCCGCCGCTGTCGGTAAGTATCGGTCCGTCCCACCGCGTGAATTTGTGCAGTCCGCCGAGCTTTTTTACCGTTTTGTTGCCCGGGCGCAGGTGAAGATGATATGTATTGCACAGCTGTACCTGACACCGAAGCTCCTTCAGGTCAAACGCAGACACGGCGCCCTTTATAGCGCCGCATGTAGCTACGTTCATAAAAGCCGGGGTCTGTATCGTGCCGTGTACAGTCTCTATACTGCCTCGTCTGGCTCTTTCTTCCTGCTTTAAAAGAGTATACATCAGTTATCTTTCTTCTCAGCAGCAGCGGCTTCTTCTTTTTTGCGCTCTGCGAGTATCTTCTGTCTTTCCTGCTCGGTAGTGAATTTCAGCGGCTTGTCGTCCTTATCAACAAGTGCAGTAAGCTCGTTCTTATGAATTACGGCAACAGTACCTACCGGCATTTGAAGCACGCGCAGTGCTTCAGAGCGGAAGTTAAGCAGCTGATATGTCGGAACCTTTTCGTATTCGTCAGAGGTGTGCTTATCCTCGTCGGGGTCGTTGAGCAGTCCGAAGTACCAGCCCGAGTCACCCTTATTGGCAGCTTCTGTACGACTCAGATATATATCCTCTTGATTGACAGCTTTTTTAAGTACAAGTATGGTATCCTTAAAAGTACAGTTCTCAGGTTTCAGTCCTGCTACTTTTATACCCTCTACCTGCATATTCTGCACAAGCAGGGAAACCGTCACGTTATCCGTTCTGTCCTGCATAGGATTCTTCTTATAGTCGGTTGTCTGTACTACCCAGAACTCCTCTTTGTTTTCGTCCTCTCTCTTACTCATAAAGAAGTAAGCCCAGCCAAAAGACATTATGAATTTTTCGCTGAAAATATTTGTCTTGGTGCTTATATTTGCCAGTGTCTGGAATATTGCTCCTGCTGCATTCTTCAGCGGAACGTCTGCATACATCTTTACCTTTTTATCCTTTATAGTCGTTTCAAATGTTACCATACTTAGGGTTCCTTTCATTTATCTTTTATTTATTTTCGATTGTCATTTTACACGAATGTATCTCAATCTACTTCGCTAATTTTATCACTATTTCTCCCCCCTGTCAACCCGGTGCCCGGGCGGTCAATTCGCGGCAGCGTGACGCTGCACCCAAATCCGCGCACTCGAGTCAGTATTACCCACCGACTTTGTTGGCACGCGTACGAATTTGGTTTATTTTACC
>JAHKXX010000034.1 GCA_020627425.1 bacterium | reverse complement strand
TATATGGATTCTGTTCCTATGGTTGCTATAACAGGACAGGTAAAAAGCGACGTTCTCGGCAGAGACGTTTTTCAGGAGGCTGACGTTACGGGCGCGTGTGAGTCGTTCGTAAAGCATAGCTACCTCGTAAAGAATACCGCAGACCTGCCGCGCGTTTTTAAAGAAGCTTTTCATATAGCTTCTACCGGCAGACCGGGTCCTGTGCTGATAGATGTTCCCGTAGATGTACAGACAGACACTATAGAAGAGTTTGTATACCCCGAAAAGGTAAATATACTCGGCTATAAGCCGAGTGTTCACGGTCACCCGATGCAGATAAAGCGCGCGCTGGATATGATAAATGAAGCAAAGCGCCCCGTTATATGTGCAGGCGGCGGCGTGCTCAGCTCCGGTGCAAAGCTGAAGCTTCGTGAATTCTCCGAAAAAACAAATATTCCCGTTGTGTCAACTATGATGGGTCTGGGCGTTATGCCGTCCGAGAGTCCGCTGTATATCGGTATGCTTGGCTCTCACGGTATAAAGGCGGCTAACCGCGCGGTGCATGAGTCGGACCTCGTTATACTGTGTGGAGCCAGAGTAGGCGACAGGGCTGTCGCTTCTCCCGATCAGGTCGTAGAGCACGCGAATATTATACATATTGATATAGACCCTGCCGAGATAGGCAAAAATATGAAAACCACCGTGCCGATAGTCGGCGATATGAAGAACGTAATAACACGTATGCTTCACGATGTAGACTATAGAGCACCGGAGGAGTGGATACAGACCGTAAACGAGTGGAAAAACGAGTGCCTCAGCAAGCCCGTGCCGAAATACGAGGGTTGTGTAGAGCCGAAAAGCTTTATCAGGGAGCTGTCCAAAATGCTCAGACCAAAGGCGATACTTGTTGCGGATGTAGGTAATAACCAGATATGGTGCGCCAATAACTTCCGCGTGACCGACGGCAGATTCTTTACCTCGGGCGGTATGGGTACTATGGGCTATTCCGTTCCTGCGGCAGTAGGCGCAAAACTTGCGCGACCGACAAGGGATGTTGTGGCTGTCTGCGGCGACGGCGCATTCCAGATGTCTATGAACGAGCTTGGTACCATAGCGCAGAATAATGTAAACGTGAAGATCATTGTAATGGAAAACAACGTACTCGGTATGGTACATGAGCTTCAGGATATACACTATAACAGCCGCTATGCCGTAACAGAGCTGGGCAGTGCCCCGGACTTTACGAAGATAGCCTCTGCATACGGTATAGATTCCGCGATCGCCTACTCGAACGAGGAAGCAGAGAAATATGCAAAAGAAATGATGAAAAGCAATAAGCCCTATGTGCTTATACTGCACGTAGACCCGAGAACGACATCACGATAGTAAGGAGTAGAGAAAATGAAATATACACTTTCGGTACTCGTTGAAAACTATCCGGGTGTACTCTCAAAGGTAACGGGACTGTTTTCACGACGTGGATTTAATATTGACAGCCTTGCTGTCGGCATAACAGAGGATCCAAGTATGTCCAGGATCACTATGGTAGCCGACGGCGATGAGTATGTTATAGAGCAGCTGGAAAAACAGCTGAACAAGCTTATACCCGTAGTAAAGGTTCGTACATATGCCGAGGGCGGCTTTATAAGCAGAGAATTGTCGCTCATAAAGGTAAACTGCCCGTCAAAGCAGAGACTTGATATTATGAAGATATCCGAGCTGATGGGGGCAAGAATAGTAGACGTTGCACTCAATACAATGACTCTGCAGTTTGCCGATACACAGGAAAACTTTACTACGCTTATAGATCTGCTTAAGCCTTATGGTATCCGCGAGATAGTAAGAACGGGAACTGTCGCAATAGAAAAGGATTCTACCGCACAGCGAAAGTAAACTTCAAACGGATTTCATATATTTTTATTTTATTAATTTTATTTGGAGGTCTTTAAAAATGTCGGACACAAAGTTAAAAACCTACTATGAAGCTGATTGTGACATCAACCAGCTGAAGGGAAAGACTGTTGCAATTATAGGTTACGGCAGCCAGGGACACGCACACGCACTCAATCTTCGTGACAGCGGCGTAAATGTAATAATCGGTCTTTACAAGGGCAGCCGCCGTTGGGATCACGTCAAGGAGCTTGGCTTTGAGGTATATACAACAGCCGAGGCTACACAGAAGGCAGACGTTATAATGATACTGACTCCCGATGAGAAGCAGGCTGAGATCTTTAAGAATGATATAGAGCCTAACCTCTCTGACGGCAAGGCTATAGCATTTGCACACGGCTTCAACATTCACTTTAAGCAGATAGTTCCCCCGAAGAACATAGATGTGTTTATGATAGCTCCGAAGGCTCCGGGTCACACAGTACGCTCTGAGTATGTAGAGGGCAAGGGTACTCCTGCTCTGGTTGCAGTATATCAGGACGCTACAGGCAAGTGCCTTGATATAGCTCTTGCATACGGTGCAGGTATCGGCGCAGCCCGTGCAGCACTTATGGAGACTACCTTCCGTATAGAGACAGAGACAGACCTCTTTGGTGAGCAGGCTGTTCTTTGCGGCGGTGTTACAGCTCTGATGCAGGCAGGCTTTGAGACACTCGTAGAAGCAGGCTATGCACCCGAGAACGCATACTTTGAGTGTATCCACGAGATGAAGCTTATAGTAGACCTTATCTACACAGGCGGCTTCTCTATGATGAGATATTCTATCTCTGATACAGCAGAGTTCGGCGACTATGAGACAGGCAAGAGAATAATCACCGAGGAAACAAAGAAAGAGATGAAGAAGGTTCTCTCCGAGATTCAGGACGGTACCTTCGCTTCCAAGTGGATAGCAGAGAACAAGAACGGCAGAGCACACTTCAACGCTATGAGATCGCTGAAGGCTGAGCATCAGCTGGAGAAGGTCGGCGCAGAGATCCGCAAGATGTATTCATGGAACAACAAGGAAAACAAGTACGCTGACTGATAACTTTTAAAAGAAGCTCCCATCTCTACGAGGTGGGAGCCTTTGTTTTGACCGGAGCTTTTGGGCAATGGCGGCAAAAAGAGTTTCGCGCTCTGCGGAGCGCGACCAGAGACTCTGGGTCTCGCCTGCCGGCTCGGTCGGCGCTTCTGCCTTCGGCAGAGGTGTCCACCGGACACCCACGCCTCTGGACTCTGCCGCCTTTGTAAAGGCGGGCGAAACTTATGTGTTTTCTTAAAACTAAACTTGTACGTGTGCCAATAAAGCAGGCGGTAACAAAAACTACAGTGCGCGAATCGGGTGCAGCGTCACGCTGCCGCGAATTGACAGCGCAGGCACTGCGCCGAAACTTTTGTGTTTTCTTTAGTTGACGCCATTAGCTGACGGGGGAGGTATTCTTATGAAGGACAAAACATCGCGCCAGATGTCGGAATCGCTGCTTATCGGTGTGCTGCTGACGCTTAGCGGCGGATACTTTGACGCATACACTTTTATAGAGCGCGGCGGCGTTTTTGCCAACGCACAAACGGGCAATATAGTCCTTCTGGGGATAAGCCTTGCACGCGGCGACTATGGCAGGGTGCTGCTTTATCTTATCCCCATAGTATCGTTTGTTCTCGGAGTAATAGTAGCAGAGCTGATAAGAACAAAAGTCAAAAACAAAATACTCCACTGGCGCCAGACCGTGCTTATTCTCGAGCTTTTTGTCATATGTATAGTCTCTCTCTTTCCTGCGGCGCAGGAAAAGGGGAACTACTATGACTATAATATGGTATCAAACGTGCTTATCTCCTTTATCTGTGCCGTACAGGTACAAAGCTTCAGGAGGATAAACGGCATAGTCTGTGCTACCACTATGTGTACGGGAAACCTGAGAAGCGGTACGGAAAGCCTTATCCGCTACAGCCGTACAAAAAACAAAGCCGAGCTTAAAACGGCGCTCAGCTTTTATCTTATAGACCTTGTTTTTGTTGTGGGCGCTGTTATCAGTGTTTTCGGTACCTCTATGCTGCACGAAAGAGCACTGCTGCCGTGCGTCGCTCCGGTAATTGCGGCACTGCTGATAATGTTTTACAGACCAAAAGCTGATACAGACTGAAATAAATACAAAAGACCCCGGCGCATGAGCTGCGTCGGGATCTTTTAGTTTAAAATAATAGGGCAAGTCTCTTTCCGAGCAGTATTCCCAACAGGCAGAACACAACGCTCAGCAGGACATACAGTATCCCTAAGAATACAGACCCTTTTTCAAAGAGCGTTACAGCCTCCAGCGAAAATGTAGAAAATGTAGTAAAACCGCCGCAAACTCCTGTTTTCCAGAACAGCAGGGCGTTTTTTTCCGAGTCGCCCTTGTCAGTCAGCAGCCCTACGGTAAAGCCGATAAGCACGGCTCCCAGTATATTTGTAATAAGAGTCATCAGCGGAAAGCTGCCCTTAAAGGGTATCAGACTAATGGCATATCTTGCGATTGAACCAAGCGCTCCGCCGAGTGCTACATAAATAAAATCCATAATTTATTACCTCTCCGTCCGCGCCACAAAGCACAGGGAGCTGCTTGTGCACCCACAGGAAGTGTTCTTGGAGTACCTCTGCCTTTACAGTCTGCTTTTGAAGTCCTCATAGCCAAAGCTTTTTAATAGCACGGTGCTGCCGTCTGCTTTCAAGAGATAAATATCCGGCAGAGGCATACCGTTAAAGGTGTTGTTCTTTACTGTCGAATAAATAGCCATATCCGTAAATATCAGCCTGTCGCCGGGGGACAGGGGAGAGTCAAAGGAATAGTCGCCAATAACATCTCCTGCAAGACACGTCGGTGCGCCGAGGCGATAGGTATATGGCTTTTTATTCTTTTCTTCGCTGCCGATAATAAAGGGTCTGTAGGGCATCTCGAGTACATCGGGCATATGACACGCAGCCGAGGTGTCAACTATTGCAATATCCATATTGTTTTTTGTGATATCGAGTACACTTGTCACTAAGTAGCCGGCATTCAGCGCTACAGCCTCGCCCGGCTCTAAGTAGACCTGTATGCCGTACTTGCTTTGTATTCTGTCTATGCACCTTATCAGCAGCTCTGTGTCATACCCCTGACGGGTTATATGGTGACCTCCGCCGAAGTTGAGCCACTTCATATCATACAGATATTTCCCGAATTTTTCCTCTACTGCATTCAGTGTCCTCTCTAAAGTATCCGCGCCCTGCTCGCACATAGTGTGAAAATGCAGTCCCGATATACCGTGAAGCTCATTTTCCAGGAAGTTTTCGAGTGTTATCCCAAGCCGCGAGTTTGTAAAGCACGGATTATATATATCTGTCTCTATTTCGGAGTATTCGGGGTTTATACGAAGTCCGAACTCTACTCCGTTTGCCGCTAAAGCCTTGTCGCGAAAGTGCTTCCACTGTGAAAAGGAATTAAATACAATGTGGTCGCACATTTTCAGAAGCTCATTAAAGTCCTCGTCCTTAAAGGCAGGAGAGTAGCAGTGTATTTCTCCCTCGGGCATTTCTTCATAGGCAAGTCTTGCTTCATACAGACCGCTTGCTGTGGTGCCGCTTATGTACTCGCTGACAAGAGGGTACAGGTGATATGCCGAAAAAGCCTTTTGAGCGAGCAGTATATGGCAGCCTGTTTTCTGCTCTATGCCCTGCAGTATTCTCAGATTGTTAATGAGTGCCTGCTCGTCGTATACATAGCACGGTGTCGGCAGGCTTTTCAGTATTTCTTCTTTGTTCATATCAGTCCACAAGCTCGGGGTCAAAGCTTTCCTTCCACGGCAGTCCGCAGCGGTTCAGTTCTTCCATAAACGGATCGGGGTCAAACTCTTCTATATTGTGTACGCCGGGCTTGTTCCATTTGCCGGTCATCAGCATTTCGGCGCCTATCATAGCAGGTACGCCTGTGGTGTAGGATACAGCCTGTGAGCCTACTTCCTTGTAGCACTCCTCGTGGTCGCATACGTTATAGAGATAATATGTCTTGTCCTTACCGTCCTTTTTACCGATAAAGATACAGCCGATATTTGTTTTTCCCTTTGTACGCGGACCGAGAGAAGCAGGATCCGGCAGTACCGCTTTCAGGAACTGCAGAGGAACTATCTGTTTGCCCTCGAACTCTATCGGCTCTATAGAGGTCATACCTACATTCTCCAGACACTTCAGATGCGTCAGATAGCTCTGCCCGAACGTCATAAAGAAGCGTATTCTCTTTATACCCTTTATATTCAGCGCAAGGGACTCCAGCTCCTCGTGGTGAAGCAGATACATATCCTTTTCGCCTATCTCGGGGAAGTTATATACACGCTTTATCTCCATAGGCTCTGTTTCTACCCACTTGCCGTTCTCTATATAGCTGCCCTTTGCGGAGACCTCGCGGATATTTATCTCGGGGTTGAAGTTTGTAGCGAAGGGATAGCCGTGGTCGCCTGCGTTACAGTCGAGTATGTCTATATAGTTTATCTCGTCAAAATGGTGCTTCATAGCATAAGCCGAGAAAACACCAGTAACACCCGGGTCAAAGCCCGAGCCGAGAAGTGCAGTGATACCTGCCTTTTCAAAGCGCTCGCGATAAGCCCACTGCCAGCTGTACTCAAACTTTGCGGTATCCTCCGGCTCATAGTTTGCGGTATCTACATAGTTTGTTTTGGTAGCAAGGCACGCGTCCATTATCGTAAGATCCTGATAGGGCAGAGCAAGGTTTATTACTACGTCGGGCTTAAAGTCGTTAATAAGTGCTACAAGCTCGTCGACATTATTTGCGTCCACCTGAGCAGTCTGTATCTTAGTCCTGCCGCCGTCAAGCTTTTCCTTCAGTGCGTCGCACTTGGACTTTGTACGGCTTGCTATACATATTTCCTCAAACACGTCGGGATTCTGGCAGCACTTGTGTATACAAACGCTTGCTACTCCGCCTGCTCCGATTATCAATGCTTTTCCCATGGTTGTTTCCTCCGTTTTTTTATATATTTTAAAATACCCGTAAAGAAGGATTGGTATTCTTTACTTTTTCCGGGACTGTCAGTTGGTCTGTTCATATTGCCGCAGTATATCCTCAACATAGGTCGGCAGTGCAAAGCAGCCCTCGTGCAGCCGTGTGTTGTAGTATTTCGTCTTTATTCCGAGAGCCTCCCACTTAGCTTTGTCAAGGTCGTGTATAGGGTGAAATTTCTTTGATGCAAACCCGAACAGCCAGTGTCCCGAGGGATAGGTCGGTATGCTTGCCTGATACACCTTACAGATAGGGAAGAGGTCAAGTATTTTCTTGTGAGCAAGCTTCATTGCTCTTTGATAGGACTGATAGTAGGGCGACTCGTGCTGATTTACGAGTATTCCCGAGGAATTGAGCGCGTTGTAGCAGTTGCCGTAGAACTCGGAGGTAAACAAACCCTCTCCGGGACCTATAGGGTCGGTAGAGTCTACTATTATCAGGTCGTATTTATTATCTACACCCCTGACAAACCTAAGCCCGTCGTCAATATATATGTGTACTCTTTTGTCAGACAGTGCACATGATACAAAGCCGAGATAGTTTTTGCACGCGTCAACTACCATTCTGTCTATCTCTACCATATCTATATTTTCTATAGAAGCATATCTTGTCAGCTCTCTTACGGTGCCTCCGTCGCCTGCTCCTATTACAAGGACATTCTTTATATCGGGATTTACCGCCATCGGGATATGAGTTATCATCTCGTGATATATAAACTCGTCCTTTTCTGTCAGCATTATCCTGTCGTCGAGCACCAGCACATCACCGAACTCGGGGGTACTGAATATCTCTATCCTCTGAAAATCCGACTCTGCGGAATATCTTTGTCTGTCACATCTTATGGAGAAACGCACGTTTTCCGTCTGTTCCTCAGTATACCACATTTCCATTCTTGTTTCACCTTGGTTGTTTCGTTTTTTTGATATATCGGAGTTCTCGTGGGGGAAACCCTTTCCTAAAAAGCTTGATTTTGTCCTGACTTGTAATAAACAATTCTTTATTCTAAGTAGTTACAAAAAATATAATAGAGAAATATACACGTTTTCACTCCAAAGCAGCGTCAAGTGCCGCCCTGTGCGGCACGGCGCGGACAAAGAGGTATAATAAACCCATCCTGTACGCGTGCCAAGAAGTACAGGGCGCAATCAGCTACAGTGCGCGTTCAGGGTGCAGCGTCACGCTGCCCGGCGGTGCTATACGGATATAATATTGAGTTTTTCGGTGTGTAGGTCTTCTGCACCGGTCAGGTTGCAGCCCTTTGCTTTTGCATAGATTATGTATTCGAGAACCTCAGGCGTTACCAGCTCGCCGGGGGCGAGTATCGGTATTCCCGGGGGATAGCACATTACAAATTCGGCGCATACCTTGCCGAGAGCTTCACGGAGCGGCACCTGTACCTTTTCCGAATAAAAAGCCTCCTGAGGAGACGCCGCTACTACAGGCTCTATATATTCATGGTCGAGCATACCGGCAGGATCCCTGCTGTATCTGCGCTTTATCTCATATAGCGCGGAAATAAGCCTTTCTACATTCAGTACCCTGTCGCCCACCGACAGTATGGCGAGTATGTTTCCTATGTCTCCGAACTCTATCTGGATATCGTATTTGTCTCTTAGTATATCGTAGACTTCTATTCCGGCAAGACCGATGTCCCTTGTGTGAACGGATAGCTTTGTCGGGTCAAAGTCAAATATATCGTCGCCGTTTATCAGCTCGCGCGAAAAAGCGTAAAAGCCGCCGAGCTTGTTTATCTCCTGTCGCCCGTAGCCTGCAAGAGAAGTAACCTGTTCAAAAATGCTTCTGCCGTTTATCGCAAGATTTTTGCGAGATATATCCAGAGACGCCATCAGCAGATAAGAGGCGCTTGTCGTCTGGGTAAGGTTTATTATCTGTCTTACATATCCTTCGGAAATACCCTTTCCGATCAGCAGCACAGAGCTTTGAGTCAGAGAGCCGCCGGTCTTGTGCATACTCACGGCTGCCATATCCGCGCCAACGCTCATACCCGACAGAGGCATATAGTCCCCGAAATAAAAATGCGTTCCGTGCGCCTCGTCTACGAGAACCTTCATACCTGCGACGTGGGCAAGCTTTACTATCTCTCTCAGGTTTGAGCATACTCCGTAGTACGTCGGGTTGTTTACTATAATGGCTTTTGCGTCGGGGTTTTCCTTTATCGCCTTTTTTATCGAGTCTACCGACATACCGAGGGGTATACCGAGCCTTGTGTTTACGCCAGGATTCACATACACCGGAACCGCTCCGCATAAGATAAGCGCGTTTATACTGCTGCGGTGTACGTTTCTCGGCATAATTATCTTGTCGCCGCGCTTACATACGCTCATGACCATTGCCTGTACTGCGCTCGAAGTACCGTTTACCATAAAAAAAGCATGGGCAGCGCCGAACGCGTCAGCCATAAGCTCCTCCGCTTCCTTTATAACGCTTATCGGGTGACAAAGATTGTCCAGCGGCTTCATAGAGTTTACGTCTACGCTCATACACGGCTTTCCTAAAAAGCCGGTTAGCTCGGGGTTGCCCTTGCCCTGTTTGTGACCGGGTACATCAAACGACACTATTCTGTTTTCTCTGTAAGCGCAGAGAGCCTCCATAAGGGGAGCCTTGGTCTGATCAAGCTTCATTTATTCATCCTCAACATTGTATACATTACTGCCGCTGAAGATCTCTATCATCTCGCGGCGCAGGCTGTCAGAGATATTCAGTCTCTCCATCGGCGGTATTTCATAAACGTCCGTTTTAAACAGGTAGTTCTGAAGCTGAAGCTCCTTTATAAGCATCTGAGTATGAAAGATATTTGCCTGATATACATTTATATCCACCGCGTCATATTTTTTCAGTGTTGCATCCTTTATATAGTCCTGTATAGATGTGATCTTGTGGTCTAAAAAGAGCTTTTTTCCGCTTGTGTCCCGTGTAAAGCCCCGGACGCGGTAGTCTATTGTAATAATATCCGAGTCAAAGCTGTCTATCAGAAAATCGAGGGTATTCAGCGGCGATATGGTTCCGCATGTAGACACGTCAATATCCACCCTGAAGGTAGCAATAGCGTTATCAGGGTGGTACTCGGGGTATGTATGTACCGTAACATGACTCTTGTCAAGATGTGCGGCTATTTCCTGCGGCAGTGTAGTGTACTTGCCGCAGTTGCACGATTTGTCTATTTTTTCGGGCAGTCCCTTTTCGGAGATAAGCAGAGTAACGCTGGCACCCTGTGGGTCGTAGTCCTGCTTCGAGATATTGAGCACCGCCGCCCCTATCATCTCGGAGACCTGACAAAGAATTTTTGTCAGTCTGTCGGAGTTATACTGCTCGTCGATATATTCTATATAATCCCTCTGCTCGCGTTCTGTTTTTGCATAGCAAACATCATATATATTAAAGCTGAGTGTTTTTGTAAGATTATTAAAGCCGTAAAGCTTGAGTCGGTTATTCAACTTGATTCTCACAACCTTTATATTTTCTTTTTGTCACGGGCAAAGTCGAATGGATGATTATTTTCCGCTCAGCTTGCTCATTATCATATCGGCGCACATATAGACGTTGCCACCGCCGATAGTTATTATCAGGTCGTCGGGACGGGCTTTTTTCGTGACATAATCGGCGATCTCCTCAAACGTCTTGAACCACACGCAGCCGTCGATCTTATCCGCAAGATCCTTTGCATATATATTATAGGTGTTTGTCTCTCTGACAGGTAATATCTCGGACAGTACAACATGGTCTGCAATAGAGAGAACCTCTGCAAAATCATCAAGGAACATATATGTTCTCGAGAAGGTATGCGGCTGAAATACTGCCCACACGTTTTTGTAGCCCATACTCATTGCAGTAGTCAAAGTGGCTCTCAGCTCTGTCGGGTGATGTGCAAAATCGTCGGCTACGGTTATGCCGCAGGGCTTACCGAGTATCTCGAAGCGTCTGTGTGCTCCGCTGAACTCTCCGAGTGCGCGTACCACATCATCTGCAGGAACACCGATGGACAGACACGTTGCCGCCGCCGCAAGGGCGTTCATTACATTATATTTTCCGGGAACCTTCAGTTGTACCGAAGCTACCCTCTGACCCTTATGCATTATGTCAAAGCTGTCGCATACAGTAGATTCCCCTGTGATCTCGGCGCGATAATCATTAGACTTACCGAAGCCGAAGGTAACAGTGGTTTTGTTTTCGGTATTGATCATTTTCAGGCAGTCGCGGGAATTTTTGTCGTCTCCGTTTATAACTATCATCTGTTCGGTCTGGTTACCGAATTTTACAAAGGATTCCTTTATCCTGTCGAGATTTCCGAAATAATCCAGATGATCCTCATCTACATTCAGAATTACCGCTACACGGGGATAAATGCGCAGAAACGAGTCCACATACTCGCAAGCCTCACAGACCATATAATCCGATTTTCCGACTCTTGCGTTGCCACCGATAAAGGGAAGCTTTGCGCCTATTACGGCAGTCGGGTCGTAGTTTGCCATAGTAAGTATCTGCGTTATCATAGAGGTAGTGGTAGTCTTGCCGTGGGTACCGCTGACAGCTATAGCCTTTTTATATCTGGAAGCAACGGCTCCGAGCATTACCGAACGCTCTATTGTCGGGATATTTTTTTCTCTTGCAGCAACAAGCTCGGGGTTATCGAGCTTTACTGCAGCAGTATAAACCACGAGATCCGCGCCGTCCACATTTTCCGGATAGTGTCCCATAGTTACAGGGATACCGTAGGATCTTATACGCATCAGTGTATCGGACTCCGACGTATCGGAGCCTGTTATAATATAGCCCTCGCTGTGCATTATCTCAGCCAGCGGACACATTCCGGAGCCGCCGATGCCCACAAAATGTATTGTTTTTACGTCATCCAGCAGATGTTCATATTTTTCTGTCATATAAGCACTCCCTAAAAAATCTTGTCGGTTGTTTTTAAGGCATAACGCACAAGGATAATGCCGCAGATGCGCCGTCAGGCGGGCTTTGCGCGGCGTAGCCTTAGGTATATACTCTTTTACAGCATTATTATATTACCAAAAGGGGCAAAAATAAACCCCCTATACAAATTTCATTCAATGCGACAACATTTAGACATTTTACTAAATAAAATTGTCCCTTTATACTATTCCCTTACCCTATTATATACCATCTTTCCCTGAATTTCAAGCGGCGGCGCGTGCTCGCGCTGAGCAATTCGCGCACTCTGATTGATGTTACCACCTACCTATCGGCACGCGTACGAGCGGGGTTTATTGTCCCTCTCCTT
>JAHKXX010000284.1 GCA_020627425.1 bacterium | reverse complement strand
TATCGGTAATAGTGTTACTACAGCATTAGCCTCGGGAGAAAACACCTATATAGGCAACCCCGGCAACGGCTACGCGAGAATAACCTATCTCGGATAAAAACGAGGATCGCGGCGATCGCGAAAAGTCTGTATCCGCTGTAAACACGGTGTATCAGAAGATCAGAAAAGCACATTTCATTACCATGATCGATTTGATTCAGTGACACTGATAATAGAATAATACTAAGGCGGCTATAGAATAATATCTTTAGCCGCCGAATATTTTTGTCTGTTTGCAGAAAACACAAAATGGATCATCTCGCCACGCTGAAGCGAAGCTTTTTATGATCCTTTGTATTTATTATGATAGATTATATCTACATAGGATACACTAAACAGAAAAGACAAATATACCAGATTCCACTTCCAAGTAGCACGAGTGCCGCCCTGTGCGGCGCGACGCGGACGGAGATGGACAATAAACCAAATTCGTACGCGTGCTGATAAAGTAGGCGGTAACAAAAACTACAGTGCGCGAATTGACCGTGGAGGCACTCCGCCTCTTACTATATGGATACACAAAATAGAAAAGACACAGGGACTTGCTGTTGTTTTAAAGTAGCGCTAAGCGCCGCCCTGTGCGGCACGGCGCGGACGGAGATGGACAATAAATTAAATTCGTACGCGTGCCGATAGGTAGGTGGTAACATCAATCAGAGTGCGCGAATCGACCGCGGAGGCACTCCGCCGCGCACCGGGCCGGCTTGCATTTTTGAAAAAATGTGTTAAAATAGGGAATGAGAAAAAAGAGAAAGGAAAGATAATGTGGCAAAGAAACAGGTTCAGGAATATGGCAACGATAGTATTACTTCACTAAAGGGCGCCGATAGAGTAAGAAAACGCCCTGCCGTTATCTTCGGCTCCGATGGTATTGAGGGCTGTGAGCATTCTGTGTTCGAAATACTCTCAAACTCTATCGACGAAGCAAGGGAAGGCTACGGTAAGGAAATAATAATAACAAAATATAAGGATAACTCCGTAGAGATAGAAGACTTTGGCAGAGGTATACCTGTAGACTTTAATAATAAAGAGCAACGGTTTAACTGGGAGCTTGTCTTTTGTGAGCTGTATGCAGGTGGTAAATATAATAATACCGAGGCAGAAAGCTATGAGTATTCTCTGGGACTAAACGGACTCGGACTTTGTTCTACTCAGTATGCCTCGGAATATATGGACGTCGATATAAGACGTGACGGTACGCGCTTTTCACTTCACTTTGAACACGGCGAAAATGTCGGCGGACTGGGGCGTGAACAGTATACCGGCAGAAAAACAGGCACAAAAATACATTGGAAGCCCGATATAGAGGTATTTACCGATATAAATATACCTGATGAATACTATATAGATACAATAAAAAGACAGGCTATAGTAAATGCCGGAGTTAACTTTGTTTTCCGTGTAGAACGTGAAGATGGATTTGAGACTACCGAATTTAAATATGAAAACGGTATAGTTGACCATGTTAAAGAGCTGGTAGGAGAGGACTCGCTGTCCTCTGTGCAGTCATGGCAGACCGAAAAAATGGCGCAGGATCGTGACGATAAGCCTGAATATAAAACAAAGATAAATATCGCACTCGCTTTCTCCAATAAGATCTCTGCTGCGGAGTACTACCATAACTCAAGCTGGCTGGAGCATGGCGGCGCACCCGAAAATGCAGTGAAAAATGCTTTTGTTTACTCTGTGGACGCATACCTCAAGCAGAACGGTAAGTATAATAAGAACGAAAATAAAATAAAATTTGACGATATAAAGGATTGCCTCGTTATCGTTATTTCAAGCTTTTCAAGTGTTACCTCCTATGAGAACCAGACTAAAAAGGCTATTACCAATAAGGGTATCCAGGATGTTATGACAGAGTACCTGAGACATCAGCTGGAGGTCTATTTTATTGAAAATAAAATGGACGCCGATAAAATATCCAATCAGGTGCTTATAAATAAACGAAGCCGTGAAAGCGCGGAAAAAACAAGACTCAATATAAAAAAGACCCTGACCGGTAATATGGATATGACAGGCAGAGTCGCAAAATTTGTTGACTGCCGCAGTAAGGATAAGTCCGAGAGAGAACTGTTTATCGTAGAGGGAGACTCGGCTCTCGGCGCTTGTAAACAGGCAAGAAATCCCGATTTTCAGGCTATTATGCCTATAAGGGGCAAGATCCTCAATTGCCTGAAGGCTGACTATAATAAAATATTTAAAAGCGAAATAATCACAGACCTGCTGAAGGTGCTTGGCTGCGGCGTTGAAGTCAAGAGCAAGGCTAATAAGGACCTCGCTACATTTGATCTTGATCTGCTGAGATGGAATAAGATAATATTCTGTACCGATGCCGATGTGGACGGATTTCAGATAAGAACGCTTCTACTGACTATGATCTACCGCCTTACCCCAACTCTTATAGAAGAAGGAAAGGTGTATATCGCAGAATCACCGCTATATGAAATAAATACAAAGGAAAAGGTATACTTTGCTTATACCGAGTCGGAAAAGGAACAATTTATAAAAGAAATAGGAAATAATAAATTCACCGTGCAGCGTTCAAAAGGTCTTGGTGAAAACGAGCCGGATATGATGAGCCTGACTACTATGAACCCGTCAACACGCAGGCTGATAAAAATAATGCCAGATGATGCAAAAAAGACCTTCGCTATGTTTGATATCCTTCTGGGCGACAATCTCAGCGGCAGAAAGGATTATATCGTAGAAAACGGCTATAAATATATTGATGAGCTTGATGTGTCTTGACGAAGGTTTTGATTTGATAATTTTTGAGGAGCAAAGGAATTTATGGCAAAGAGAAAGAAGACAGGAGCCGGCATAAAGTCTCCGAAAATAGAAGGCTATATCGCCGGCGCCGGTGAGATAGTAGAGCAAAAGGTCGCCTCTACTATAGAAGAAAACTATATGCCCTATGCTATGAGCGTTATTCTGTCGAGAGCTATACCCGAGATCGACGGCTTTAAGCCCTCCCACAGAAAGCTGCTCTATACAATGTACAAGATGGGACTTCTGGGAAGTACCAGAACAAAGTCCGCAAATATAGTAGGTCAGACAATGAAGCTGAATCCACACGGCGATGCTGCTATCTATGATACGATGGTCAGACTCAGCCGGGGTTATGAGGCACTGCTTCACCCCTATGTTGATTCAAAGGGTAACTTCGGTAAGTTCTACAGCCGTGATATGGCTTGGGCAGCTTCCCGTTATACGGAGGCAAAGCTTGATCCTATATGTAACGAGCTGTTCGGCGATATTGATAAGGATACGGTAGACTTTGTAGATAACTACGACAATACCTTAAAGGAGCCTACACTGCTCCCGGCTGCATTTCCGTCAATCCTCGTAAATGCAAACACGGGTATCGCCGTCGGTATGGCTTGTTCTATATGCTCGTTCAACCTTGCAGAGGTGTGCAATACGACAATAGGCTTGCTGCGTGATCCGGATTTTGAAATTATGTCTACACTGATAGCTCCGGACTTTACCGGCGGCGCACAGGTAGTATATGATAAAAAGGTCATACAAAACATATATGAAACAGGCAGGGGCAGTGTAAAGCTTCGTGCAAGATACAGCTATGATAAATATGCCAACTGTATAGACATAACAAGTATTCCTCAGAGTACGACGAGCGAGGTCATTATTGAGAAGGTGATCGACCTTGTAAAACAGGGAAAGATAAAGGAAATATCCGATATTCGTGATGAGACCGGTATTGACGGACTGAAAATAACTATTGATCTGAAAAGAGGAGTAGATCACGAGAAGCTTATGCAGAAGCTGTACAGGCTTACTACGCTTGAGGATAGCTTTGCGTGTAACTTTAACGTGCTTATCGCAGGCACACCGAGGGTCCTCGGTGTCAGAGAGCTTCTTAATGAATGGTCTGCGTTCAGGATCGAATGTGTTCGACGCAGAACCTATTATGACCTTCATAAAAAGCAGGACAAGCTGCACCTGTTGCAGGGTCTCAGTAAAATACTTCTCGATATAGACAAGGCTATAAGAATTATCCGCCACACCGATGAGGAAACACAGGTAGTACCAAACCTTATGTCCGGCTTTGGTATTGATGAGATCCAGGCAGAATATGTTGCCGAGATAAAGCTGAGACACCTTAACCGCGAGTATATACTAAAGCGCACCGAGGATATTTCACAGCTTGAAAAAGACATAGAAAAGCTTCAGGGTATACTAAACAGCAAAACAAAAATAAAAAACATTATCATTAAGGAGCTCCAGGGTATTGCCGATAAATACGGTCAGCCGAGAAAGAGTATGATAATTTATGCAGACGATATTGTAGAAGAGGAAGTTGTTGAAGAGATACCCGACTATGCTGTAAACCTGTTCTTTACCAAGGAGGGCTATTTTAAGAAGATCACTCCGCTGTCACTCAGAATGAGCGGCGAACATAAGCTAAAAGAGGGCGACAAGATAATCGAGCACTGTGAAACGACAAATAATACAGACCTTATATTCTTCTCAGATAACTATAAGGCGTATAAGACAAAGGCGTTTGAATTTGCCGATACAAAAACAAGCGTTCTTGGTGAATATATTCCGACGAAGCTTGGTTTTGACGAGGGAGAAAACGCGGTGTTTATGATACCTACAAAGGACTACAGCGGCTGTGTGCTGTTCGTGTTTGAAAGCGGTAAGATAGCCAGAATACCGCTTAGCTCCTACGAGACAAAAACAAACAGAAAAAAGCTTACCGGCGCATACAGCGATAAGGAGAGGCTTGCTTCTATTGTATTTGCACAAAACGATGACGATAGGATAATGATACGCTCCACCTCCGGAAGAATAATGGTAATACCGGTAAGTGAGATATCATTGAAAACCGGCAGAACCTCTCTCGGCGTTTCCATAATGAAACAAAAAAAGGGACACAGAGTTATATCGGCACAACTCTTGTCAGAGGGTATGCTTGTTAACCCTGATTCATATATACCGAAAACCATACCGTCAATGGGACAAATGCCAAAGAACGAGGACATAGGCGAACAAATGTCGTTTGTGTAAAAAATGACGATGAAAACAGTTGGTACGAAAAAGCCTGAGCTTTAGTGAACACTTTTTATGATCTTAGTTTAATACATTGATAAGAAAAGACGGGTCACAAGTTATATAACTGTATAGCAAAGCTTTTAACAGGTTAGATGATAGATCGTCACACAGAATAGGAGAGACAAATATACCTGTCAGCACTGTATAGCAGCGACAAGTGCCGCTCTGTGTGGCACGGCGCGGAAAAAGAGGGACAATAAACTAAACCTGTACGCGTGCCAATAAAGTAGGCGGTAACAAAAATCAGAGTGCACTAATTGACCGCGCAGGCACTGCGCTGCAAATGTTTGAGCGCACGTTTTTTAAATGTCCCGGCTTGACAAAAAAAAAAAAATCTTGTATAATGCTCAATAGTAGTGGAAAATTGAAAATGGAAAGTGGAAAATTAAGGGTCGCTTCTCTTCGATATTTATGTGCTTATGGAAAACGTAATTGAAAAGAAAAGCTTTGGTTTTGCAATCAGAGTTGTAAAGCTATATAAATATCTGTGTGATAAAAAGAAAGAGTATGTTCTTTCAAAACAGCTTTTGCGCTCCGGTACAAGTATCGGCGCAAATGTCGCTGAAGCGCAACAGGCACAGAGTAAAGCCGATTTTATTTCTAAAAGTTCGATTTCCTTAAAAGAAACGACAGAAACGAAATATTGGTTGAGAT
>JAHKXX010000283.1 GCA_020627425.1 bacterium | reverse complement strand
TCGGAAACGATCGAATCAAGGCTTTTTTCATAGCAGTACTCACCGTGCCAGATCTTTACCTCTATGATACTGTTTTTTACATCAGGTATCATTATGTAGTGAAACAGTATGTCACTCTCACTGTATCTGTTGTCATTTTCAAACCAAGCTATCTTTGGCATACTTTCACACAGCATAGTGTGATCCTCCTTATTATTTTTCCGGAAAACCGCAGTGAAGTCATAGCGTTGTTTTTTCTGCAAGCAATGGTTTTCAGGCTTTACACTTAAAATACTCCGCTATCCAATCGGGACGATAACCGTTTGTGTAGCAAAACGTTCCGTCCGTTATTTCTGCAACCTTGACGAAGCCGTTTTCATTATCGTAAAATATCACCTTATCACATAATGGGACAATTCTGTTGAGTGAATCAAAACGGTGTGCAAATCTTCTTATTACATCATCAGGCGGAATATCGTGACCGCCCTTTCTTACACGATTGGCAATACGATAGATGCTTTCGTACTTTGTGTTCAGACCTATATAATACATTACTATTCTGTAGCCTTGTTCTTTAGCTCTGATGATGGATTTTCTGACCTGATGACTTGACAAGGTTGTTTCCTGAGTTACGGTCTCGCCGTTTTTCAGACAATTCTGTATTTCTCTGACAGCCTGTTTCCCGGCGGCAAGCTCATTAAAACTGTTTTGCTTAGCGATAAGATCAGGATCAACGATATGACCGAGAGGAACTTCCTGTCCTTCAAGCACACCTCTGAAGCTTGATTTTCCGGTACCGTTTACTCCTGCAATAAGGATATACTCCTTCAACTCTGATCACTTCCTGTCATAAGCTTTACATTTTACTGAATATAATGCAAGTTAAAATCTGATCGTCCTGTCACCGATATCCTCTAAAAAGCTTTCGAGTCCGGGCGGCAGCTGTGATACCTCGTCAAGACCCGTATATCCGAGTCTCACTATCTTGTTTTTTCCGTGATAGTCGCTGCCGGCGGTTATATAAAGGCTGTATTTTTCTGCAAAAAACAGCATTTCGTCTCTGAGCTTTGCAGTAAAGCCCGAATAGAAGCCCTCGAGTCCCTTCAGACCGAAGTCCATAAGACGAAGGAGTCTCTTCTCCATCTCGTCTCCGAGAATAAGCTGGTCGCCGCTGCCGTAGGCAGGATGAGCCAGTATCGGTATACCGCCGGAGCGGAGTATACAGCCGATAGCCTGCTCGGGGCGGACATAGCTGTTATCACTATGACAGTTATTGATATATTCATTTATTGCCTGCTGCTTATTCTCGGCATAGCCGTATTTTACCATCATATTTCCTATGTGGGGCTTTCCGGGGTTTGACAGGGCAAAGAGAGACTGTGTATCTTCAATGGAAAACACAAAGCCGTATTCGTTTTTTAAAAAATCGAGACGCTGCGAAAGCTTATCCATACGGTAGCGGTGTCCCATGGCTACGACCTTTTCAATATGGGGGGACAGGGGATCATAGCCGTAGCCGAGAATATGATATTTTCCCTTTTCGTCTCTGCACGAAAATTCAATGCCGGACAAAAAATCGGGATCTCCCTCCTGTAGAAGAGGCGGTATCAGTCCGGCGGCTTTTGTAGTATCGTGATCCGTCACAGAAAAAAGAGTAATACCCTTGTCCTTTACAAGATTCTTTATCAGCTCGGGTCTGTCGGTGCCGTCCGAAAAAGCAGTGTGTATATGCAGATCTATTTTAAATGTATGTTTCATATCATTCATAAAGCCGGATCCTCCGGTCACTCTGTCTCAAATTCAAATGAATCGACCTTTGTCAGCAGCTCGCTAAGCTCTCCGACCCACAAAGCGCGCTCTGCCATATGGTCGGGATTTTCGGGATCGTGGTGCCGCATACTCCAGCCGAGAAGCTTCAGATAGGACAGGCACCGGATCTTGTTTTCTGTCTCTGTGAGCTTTTTCGTATCGTCGGTATCAAGATATAAGCTGAGACAGCATTTCCAGAAACGGCGCGACGTCTCATAGGGGAAACCCTGAAAACGCATTACCTGACGATGGTCATATTCGCTGTAGCCGACAAAGCAGTTATATATCTGCGCCAGCTCGAATACGGGATGACCGACAGAGAGGGTATCCATATCTATGATCAGCGTCTCGCCCTTAGAGATGATTATATTTTTTGTGTGAAAATCCCCGTGTATCATGGTGTTATATACAGGCACAGCCTTTGTCAGACGCGAAAGCTTTTCTGATAGTTCGGTGGGCAGCAGCGGCATTACATAGTCAAGCTGTCTGATATATCTGTCGTTTATATGCGGCAGCTTGCCCTGTGGTACCTGTGTTGTGTGAAGCTTTTTAAGAAGATCCACATACTCTCTTACACAGAGGTCAAATTTATCAGGCTCAATCGCCAGTATACTGGAAAAGGATTTCGGATCCAGCAGCTCGAAAACGGCTCCATAGGTATCATCTACCTTTACTACGTCATAGGATATTGCGGTAGGTATACCCAGAACCAGAGACAGCCTTGCCATTTCGCGCTCGTGCTGTATTTCATCGATAGCCCCGGAGTTTTTATAGGTCTTTACGGCGGTTTCATTGTCCAGACGGTAGACCTTACCGTTTTCGCCCTCGCCGATCACCTCGCAGCCATCAACGGAAACCCTTCTGTACGCTTTTTCTATCGTGATTATCTCGGT
>JAHKXX010000282.1 GCA_020627425.1 bacterium | reverse complement strand
ATCTAATGATTTACGGAACATTTCGATACCAGTAACTACTGATTTCTTAGTTTCTCTTAAACCAACGATTTCAACTTCGTCATTTAATTTTAAGATACCACGTTCAACACGTCCTGTAACAACAGACTTTTTCTTCTCTTCTGAAAGACCAACGATCTCAACTTCCTCAGAAACCTTGATCTGACCTCTCTCAACTCTACCTGTAGCAACTGTACCACGACCGGAGATCGTAAATACGTCCTCAACAGGCATAAGGAAAGGAAGATCTGTTGTACGCTCGGGTGTAGGAATGTACTCGTCTACAGCCTTCATAAGCTCAAGGATAGGAGCATACTCGGGAGCATTAATATCCTTGCTGTCTGAAGAAAGAGCCTGATAAGCAGAACCACGAATGATTGGAATATCGTCACCCGGGAATTCATACTCGCTGAGAAGCTCGCGGATCTCCATCTCTACGAGATCGAGAAGCTCGGGATCATCAACTTGGTCAGTCTTGTTCATGAATACTACGATGTAAGGTACGCCAACCTGACGTGAAAGCAGGATGTGCTCTCTTGTCTGGGGCATAGGACCATCAGCAGCAGATACAACGAGGATAGCGCCGTCCATCTGAGCTGCACCTGTGATCATGTTCTTTACATAGTCAGCATGACCGGGGCAGTCAACGTGTGCATAGTGACGTGCATCTGTCTCGTACTCAACGTGTGCTGTGTTGATTGTAATACCACGCTCTCTCTCCTCGGGAGCCTTATCGATATTAGCGTAATCAACGAACTCAGCGTCGCCCTCAAGGTTAAGAACCTTGGTGATAGCTGCTGTAAGAGTGGTTTTACCGTGGTCAACGTGGCCTATTGTACCAATGTTAACGTGCGGCTTATTTCTTTCAAATTTTGCTTTTGCCATTGGAATTTACCTCCTGATAAATTTATTTCAGCTTTGCTGTAATACACCGTCATATCCACAAATGAAAATACGACAGCGATTATAAGCTATGCACCTTGGTCTTATTGTAGCAATTTAAAGACCAAAATGCAAGCATATTTTAATAAATTATATAAATTTATTAATCATCTTTTTTGCTTCTGGCAGTTATAATGCCGTCGGCAATATTCTTCGGTACCTCAGCATAGTGGTCAGGCTCCATTACATACTGTCCGCGTCCCTGTGTCTTACTACGCATATCGGTAGCATAACCGAACATCTCTGACAGCGGAACCATAGCAACTATTCTCTGTGCACCGGATACGGCTTCCATACCCTGTATCATACCGCGACGGGAGTTAAGGTCGCCGATAACGTCGCCCATGTACTCCTCAGGAACGGTAACAGTAACCTTCATATATGGCTCAAGAATAACAGGATCTGCTTTTCTCATACCGGTCTTGAATGCCATTGAAGCAGCGATCTTAAACGCCATTTCTGATGAATCGACCTCATGATAAGAACCGTCATAAAGTGTTACCTTTACGTCAACAACATTGTAGCCTGCAAGTACGCCGGAGAGCATTGCGCCCTGGATACCTGTATCTACCGCAGGAATGTACTCCTTCGGTATAGCACCGCCGACTACAGCGTTTACGAACTCGTAGCCCTTGCCGGGGTTCGGCTCCATCTTGATCTTAACATGACCGTACTGACCCTTACCACCTGACTGACGAGCATACTTCTCGTCAACGTCGGCAGGTCTGCGAATTGTTTCCTTATAAGCAACCTGGGGCTTACCTATGTTAGCCTCTACCTTGAACTCACGGAGAAGTCTGTCTACTATGATCTCAAGGTGAAGCTCACCCATACCTGCTATAATGGTCTGACCTGTTTCCTCATCTGTATAAGCCTTGAAGGTCGGGTCTTCTTCTGCGAGCTTAGCAAGAGCTATGCCCATCTTCTCCTGACCTGCCTTTGTTTTAGGCTCGATAGCAACACGGATAACAGGCTCCGGGAATTCCATCTGCTCAAGTACTACAGGATGACCCTGATCGCAGAGAGTATCACCGGTCGTTGTATTTTTAAGACCTACAGCAGCAGCTATATCGCCTGCATAAACAGTCTCTATATCTGTTCTGTGATCTGCGTGCATCTGAAGTATACGACCTATACGCTCGGAATTATCCTTGGTAGAGTTGTATACGTTAGAGCCTGCGTTAAGTGTACCTCTGTACACTCTGAAGAAGCACAGCTTACCAACATAGGGGTCTGTAGCGATCTTGAATGCAAGAGCTGCAAAAGGACCTTCGTCTGTTGACTCTACTGCTATTTCTTCCTCCGACTGAGGATCTGTTCCCTTTATTGCAGGAACGTCCAACGGAGACGGCATATAATCAACAATTGCGTCAAGAAGCTTCTGAACGCCCTTGTTTCTGTATGATGTACCACAGGTAACGGGTACCATAGTATTGTCTATGGTAGACTTACGGATAACTCTCTTTATATCCTCTATAGACGGCTCCTCGCCCTCCTCAAGGTATTTCTCCATAAGATCTTCGTCCTGCTCTACAACATGCTCGATAAGGTCTGCGTGATACTTCTCAGCCAGTTCCTTCATATCCTCGGGGATCTCTTCGACTCTCATATCCTGACCCATATCGTCATAATAGATGTCGGCGTTCATTTCTATAAGGTCTACGATACCCTTGAATGTATCCTCGGAACCTATAGGCAGCTGGATCGGAACAGCGTTACACTTCAGTCTGTCCTTCATCATCTTTACAACATTGTAGAAGTCTGCGCCCATGATGTCCATCTTGTTGACATAAGCCATACGCGGAACCTTGTACTTATCAGCCTGTCTCCAGACTGTCTCGGACTGTGGCTCTACGCCGCCCTTTGCACAGAGGACTGTTACAGAGCCGTCAAGTACACGGAGCGAACGCTCTACCTCGACCGTAAAGTCAACGTGGCCGGGGGTGTCGATGATGTTGATTCTGTGCTTGCCCTTATCGTGGTTGCTGCCCTGCCAGTAGCAGGTAGTTGCAGCAGATGTTATTGTTATACCTCTTTCCTGCTCCTGTACCATCCAGTCCATGGTTGAAGCACCGTCGTGCGTCTCACCGATCTTATGGTTGATACCTGTGTAGAAAAGGATACGTTCTGTAGTTGTTGTCTTACCGGCGTCGATGTGTGCCATGATGCCGATATTACGAGTCATTTCAAGTGAAACTTGCCTTCCCATTTATATCCTCCTTTTTGGGCGGCGGAAAAAAATTTCCGTAGTCAAATATGCTGTCCGACAGTATTATGCCGCAGGGCAATTACCATCTGTAGTGAGCGAACGCCTTGTTAGCCTCAGCCATTCTGTGTGTTTCTTCACACTTCTTGGCTGCGCCGCCAACGCCGTTTACAGCATCAAGGATCTCTCCGGCAAGTCTTTCTTTCATTGTTTTTTCCGATCTCAGTCTTGAATATCTTGAGATCCAACGAAGTCCGAGTGTCTGTCTTCTTTCGGGGCGAACCTCCATAGGAACCTGATAAGTAGCACCGCCGACACGGCGAGCCTTGACCTCGAGAGTAGGCATAACATTCTCCATAGCCTCTTGGAAAACCTCCAGCGGCTCCTTGCCTGTCTTTTCGCTGATTATATCGAACGCACCGTAAACGATCTTTTGGGATACACCCTTTTTACCGTCGTACATTATGTTGTTTATCAGGCGAGTAACAAGCTTTGAATTATAGACCGGATCCGGCAAAACATCACGTTTTGCAACATTACCTCTTCTTGGCACTTTACTTCCCTCCTTCACAATAGTGATTTCATAGGTACTCGAAAGGACTTTGCTTCCGTCAGCGCTACAGAGAGGCTATTTATATAAAAAATACATCTCTGTATTGCATAATAGCTAAACTAATCCTTTAGAATCGTACTTTTTGGTTTCTTACTTCTTTGCGCCTGCTTTAGGACGCTTTGCACCATACTTGGATCTTGCCTGCATACGCTTTGCAACGCCCTGTGCGTCAAGTGTACCGCGAACTATGTGGTAACGTACACCGGGGAGATCCTTAACACGTCCGCCTCTGATAAGAACAACGCTGTGCTCCTGAAGGTTGTGTCCTACGCCCGGAATGTAGCTTGTAACTTCAATTCCGTTTGAAAGTCTTACTCTGGCGATCTTTCTAATAGCTGAGTTAGGCTTTTTTGGTGTAGCAGTCTTTACAGCAGTACAAACGCCTCTCTTCTGAGGTGAATTCTGATCAATGGCTCTTCTCTTCTTTGAGTTCCAGCCCTTGAGCAGTGCAGGAGCCTTGGCTTTCTTTTCGGAAACCTCTCTGCCCTTACGAACTAACTGGTTAAACGTTGGCAATTCTTTGCACCTCCTTGCTTATTTTATAAAGGAAATCTATAGAGATTATCTCTATAAAAACAACAGATAAAGAACAACAATTATGTAGTTTTTACATATTTATCGTATTCATCTGCCAATTTCCTACAATTCGTAATTATACCATATGTATATATTTTTTGTCAAGCACTATATACAATTAAATCGCGTCAATCGCGGAAAATGATCTGGCTTAACTGATACTCTATCTCTGATATGATAAAAAACAAGACTGCCGTACCAAATGAATACAGCAGTCTGATTCTTTATTCTCTGAGCAGCTTTGTCAGGTCGGTCATTATAAAGGTAATATATCCGGGAGATTTGAGGGAATTGCTCGAGAAAAATATTGTCAACCCCTCGTCAGCTTTGAGATAATCAGCGGAATAATAATCACCTATTCCTCCCGTGTGACCTACGCCGCCGAAAAACTGTGGGCGTATACCATATCCGTAACCCTCGCCCTCGGAATAATCAGTTGTCATAGCCTCGTAGC
This sequence comes from bacterium, assembly GCA_020627425.1. Classification (GTDB taxonomy): domain Bacteria; phylum Bacillota; class Clostridia; order Oscillospirales; family Acutalibacteraceae; genus UBA1213. Next base: position 1,357 of record JAHKXX010000282.1, on the reverse strand, counting down.
TTTCTGAGGAAATGACCTTTCCGCTGCTGAGTCCGTATAACCAAAGAGAAATATCCGCACCCGTGGATAACAGCTCTCCGCAGCCCTTGGTCAAGCCCGGTCGGAGTTCAATATTGGTGTAGCTTACGCCGTTTGCCCAAGACTGACCTGCTTTCATTTCGTCTATAGAACCGGTATTCTTCATACCGAGGGGTTCAAAGAAATTACTGCGCAGATAATCTATGTATTTTTTCCCCGAGGTCTTTTCCACTATCTCGGCAAGCAGTATATAGTTGAAGTTTGAATATCCGAAAGCGGTATCGGTCTCGAAATCAAGAGGTTTTGAGAAAATTTCCTTACTCAGAGCAGCTATATTCTCCTCTTCGGTGCTGTCGATGGAACCAAGCTCCAGATTTATATCGGGTATTCCCGAACGCATATCGAGCATATCCTTCAGTCTGACATCCTTGGCGGCGGTGTACTCGGGATAATATTTTTCGAGCCTGTCGTCAATGCTGAGCTTGCCCTTTTCCTGCAAAAGCAGTATTGCCGCGGTACAGAACTGCTTTGATATCGAGCCGACAGGCATAACGGTATCAACGGTAAAATCAGCACCGGATTCGGATTTACCCTTAGCGGCAAGTGCGACTGCTTTGCCGTTCTTTTCAGCGTAGGCTACACCGGCGAATTTATGTTTTTCAAGTATTTCCTCAAATTCTTTTTGAATGTCAACAGGCTTGCTCTCTTCCTCAGATGATTCATCAATCAGCACAAGTGACGTTTTGCTTTCTTCACGGCTTTCCGAGGCAGGAGAGGAACCTTCCGCAGAATTCTCTTTTCCGTTTCCCGCAGAGCAGGCGGCAGCAGAACACAGTATGATCGCGGATAATAAAACGGCAACAGCTTTTTTCATAATAACCTCCATATCATCAAATAATATCCGGAAGTCCGGTTTTTGTCTTTTTTCACCTTACATACGTTTTTAATCAGTATTCCCGGAACAGTGACACTACACGTCCGAGTATCTGTACCTCGTCTGTGATTATAGGCTGAAAGTCAGGATTATGGGGTTGCAGGCGATAACGCCCGTTTTCTTTATAGAAGCTTTTTACCGTCGCCTCATCATCGATCATAGCCACAACTATATCTCCGTCAGACGCTGTGGGCGTGCTTTGACAGATAACAATATCTCCGTTAAATATTCCTGCGTCACGCATACTCTCACCGACTACCCTCAGAGCAAACATCTTTTCACCGACTGCTTTTTTCTTCGGAAACGGTATGTAGCCCTCTACATCCTCGAAGGCATATATCGGAAGTCCTGCCGTGACCCTACCTATAACCGGTACGGAAATGCTCGGCTCATCGTTTGAAAGCT